>WLFB01000020.1 GCA_009703975.1 Actinomycetota bacterium
TGGTACGCGTTGTTTAAGTGGCATCTGTCCACCTTCGAAACCACGAGCAACCGTGTTACGTGCGTATTGACCTTTTGTACCACGACCCGCGGTCTTGCCACCTTTACCACCTGTACCACGACCAACGCGCTTTGGCTTCTTGCGTGATCCGTAGCGTGGCCCAATTTCGTCAACGCGCATGATTATGCTCCTTTTCGATTTACTTCAATGAGGTGAGGAACCCGAGCAATCATGCCGCGAATCTCAGGACGGTCTGGCAATGTGTTGACATCACCAATTTTGCGAAGCCCAAGCGCACGCATTGTTGCTTTTGTTTTTGGCATGATTCCGATTTGTGAGCGAACTTGCTTGACAACAACTGTCGGGCCCGTGTGCGTCTTGCGAGTTGCTTTCACTGCTGGTGCTTTTTTTGCAACTTTCGGCGCTGCAGCCTTTTTAGTAACAGCCATGATTATTTTGCTCCAAGACTTGAGATTGTTTTCTTACGCTCTGTGTATGCACGCAACATTCCTTTTGGAACGAAATCTTCCGCAGGTAAACCACGACGTTTGGCAACTTCATCTGGGCGCTGTAAGCCCTTAAGACCATTGATTGTTGCGCGAGCAACGTTGATTGCATTCGACGAACCGAGAACTTTTGCAAGTACGTCTTTGATTCCAGCTTCTTCAAGAATAATTCTTGCTGCACCGCCTGCGATAACACCGGTACCTGGCGCTGCTGGCTTGAGCATTACTCGACCGGCGCCATTAACACCAATCGTTGCGTGAGTGATTGTTGTTCCGGCGAGAGCAACATGAAACAGGTTTCGCTTAGCTTCTTCTGTGCCTTTTTGAATTGCCAAGGGAACTTCTTTTGCTTTGCCGTAGCCGAGACCAACGCGACCGTTACGATCACCAATTACGACGAGTGCGGTGAACGAGAATCGTCGACCACCTTTTACAACTTTGGCGACGCGGTTGATATGCACAACACGTGACTCACCGATTTCGCCAACTTTTGCCGGCGGACGAGGCTCGCGCTTTTCGCGTGGCTCACGACGGTCGCGGCGTTCGCGGCGATCGGTAACTTCTGCACCTGGAACTGCTGGAACTGGGGTGACGTTGCTCATTTAGAACTCCAAGCCTTCTTCTCGAGCAGCCTGCGCTGCTGCTGCGATACGACCGTGGTACAAAAATCCACCGCGATCATAAACAACTTTCGTGATTCCGATTAGTTTTGCGCGTTGCGCAACTGCTTTACCGACACGTGCTGCGGCTTCAACTGTTGCGCCCGAACCAGCTTTTCGCAAGTCGGCTTCAAGTGAAGATGCTGCGGCAATTGTGCGACCTGCATCATCATCGATTAACTGCGCCGATAGGTGCTTATTGCTACGAAACACTGCCAAGCGTGGACGTTCGGCGGTGCCATGAATCTTCTTACGCACACGGCGTTGACGTCGCAATCGGCCCGAGTGTCGTTTTTCTGCTGTGCTAGTCATAAAAGTTGAGTCTCCAATTTTCTTCTAGTTACTTCTTGCCGGTCTTGCCGGCCTTACGTCGTACACGCTCATTCAAGTAGCGAACACCTTTGCCCTTGTAAGGCTCTGGCTTGCGCATGTTGCGAATGTTTGCAGCAACTTGACCAACAACTTCTTTGTCATTGCCTCTGACGACAATTTTTGTCTGTGCAGTCACTTCAAATGTGATGCCGTCTGGCGCTGTGTAAACAATCGGATGTGAAAAACCCAGAGCAAGTTTCAACTTGTTTGGCCCTTGCGCTTCAGCGCGATAACCGACTCCTTGAATGTCTAGTTCTTTTGTGTAACCGTCGGTTACACCGATGATCATATTCGACAACAAAGTACGTGTTAATCCGTGACGTGACCTTGAATCTCGCTCGTCATTTGCTCGCTCGACTACCAAGTTGTTTTCTTCGCGACGTGCCGAAACACCAACTGGAATTTCACGTTTGAGACTGCCCTTTGGTCCCTTAATTGTGACGGCTGCACCTGCGATCGTAATTTCAACCCCAGTTGGCACTGCGATTGCAGATTTTCCTATGCGTGACATTAAATGGCTCCGTTCGACTCTTGACTTACCACACGAAACACATGACTTCGCCACCAACGTTGCGCTTGCGCGCTTCGCGGTCGGTCATGAGTCCGTGACTTGTTGAAAGAACTGCTACACCCAGACCACCAAGAACGCGAGGCACTTCTGTTGCTCCACGATAAACCCGAAGTCCAGGTGTCGAAATACGTTTGATACCTGAAATTGTTCGTTGACGATCTTCGCCGTACTTCATGCTGATCTTGAGCACTTTTCCAGGACCTTGATCGTCTTGTGCGATTGAATAATCGGCGATGAAACCTTCTCGCTTTAGAACTTCGGCGAGTGCAGATTTTTGTTTAGAAGCAGGCATCATCACTTCGTCTCGCATCGCGACGTTTCCGTTGCGAATGCGTGTGAGCATGTCGGCGATTGGGTCAGTCATCATGACGGTTTACCAACTTGCCTTTGTGATACCAGGGATCTCACCAGCGTGTGCAAGTTCGCGGAAACAGATACGGCATAGTCCGAATTTCTGATATACCGCGCGCACGCGACCGCATCGTTGGCAACGTGTATAGCCACGCACCTTGAACTTAGGCTTTCGCGCTGCTTTGATCATGAGTGATTTTTTTGCCATATTAAGTAGGTCTCCGATGTTCCTGTGACTCTGCGACTATTTCTTTTTGATTTTCTTGGCTTTGGTTACTGAAGTTGGTTCTTCGCCTTTACGAAATGGAAAACCAAACGCATCAAGTAATGCTTTGCCAGAGAGATCGTCTTTAGCGGTGGTCACGATTGTTATGTCCATGCCACGTGGTGCGTCAACTTGCTCAACTCGAACTTCCATAAACATGAGTTGCTCAGTTAGTCCGAATGTGTAATTACCGTTTCCATCCCATGATCTGCCGGACAAACCGCGGAAGTCACGAATTCGAGGAATCGCCACCGACAACAAACGATCGAAAAACTCCCACATTCGGTCGCCACGCATCGTGACTTTGCACCCAATTGGTTGATCTTCACGAAGTTTGAACGATGCAATCGCGATACGCGACTTGGTAATCAACGGCTTTTGGCCAGATATCGCGGTGAGGTCAGCGACTGCGCCATCAAGCAGCGATGCTTGTTGCGTTGCTCGGCCAACACCCATGTTGATCACGATTTTTGAAATCGTTGGAACCTGCATTGGATTTGTTAACTCCAACTGCTTCTTCAGGTCTTCACGAACTGTGTTTAGATAGTGCGCTTTCATGCGCGGCATAGCAACAGTTTTAGTTGTCATTAGATTTCTGCTCCGGTGCTTTTAGCAATACGAACTTTCTTACCTTTTTTATCGATCTTGTAACCAATCTTTGACGGCTTGCCACCTTGGTCAAACATCACATTTGATGCATGAATCGGCATTGGCTTGTCGATGATTTCGCTCTTTGTGTTTTGCCCACGCGCAACTGAGTGGCGCTTTGCAACATTGACATTGTCAATAATTACTTTGCCCTTGGCAGGTAGCACAGCCGAGATGACACCCTTGGCGCCTTTATCTTTGCCAGCGATCACGATTACGCTGTCACCTTTTTTGAACTTCATGTCACAACACCTCCGGGGCAAGCGAAATAATTCGCATGAACTTCTTGTCGCGCAATTCTCGACCTACTGGGCCGAAGATTCGAGTTCCGCGTGGAGTGAGATCATCTTTGATCAACACTGCTGCGTTTTCATCGAATTTGATGTAGCTGCCGTCTGGTCGGCGCTTTTCTTTGGCCACGCGCACAACGACACAACGCACTACTTCACCCTTTTTAACGGCGGCGCCAGGGATTGCATCTTTTACCGTGCCAATAAATACGTCACCGATTGATGCATAACGACGGCGAGTACCACCGAGCACCTTGATCACTAGTACTTCACGTGCGCCACTGTTGTCAGCTACACGAAGTCGGGTTTCTTGTTGAATCACTTTGCACGCTCCAAGATCTCAATTACACGCCAACGCTTTAACTTCGACATCGGACGAGTCTCCATGATGCGCACGCGATCGCCAATCTGAGCGTCGTTCGTTTCGTCGTGGGCGTAAAATTTCTTGGTCCGGGTGATGAACTTTTCGTACTTTTGGTGACGAATGCGCTCAACGATCGCAATCACGATCGTCTTGTTCATTTTGTTAGACACGACAACGCCCTCTCGCGACTTGCGAATATTGCGCTCTGGTGTTGTTGAACTGGTTGTATCGCTCATAGTTTTGCTCACTTCCCTGCAGCTTCTGCAGCAACAATTTCACGTTCGCGAATCAACATGCTGATTCGGGCGATTTGGCGACGCGCTTTGGTAATCGCAGCAGTGTCATCAAGTTGACCTGTTGCATTTCGAAAACGCAAATTAAGTGCTTCTTGTTTTGTTGCACGCAGCTCTTCCACAAGTGTTGCGAGATCCATTTCGCGAAGTTCAGTTAGTTCACGTGCCATATCAGATCGCCTCGTTTCGTGAAATGATGCGTGTTTTAATTGGCAACTTTTGCGCAGCACGGCTCAACGCCTGGTGAGCAGTCGCTGCAGTTGGATACGACAATTCGAACAACACGCGACCTGGCTTGACTACGGCTACCCACAACTCTGGGTTGCCCTTACCCGAACCCATGCGAGTTTCAGCTGGCTTCTTGGTGACCGACTTATCTGGAAACACGTTGATCCAAACTTTTCCGCCACGCTTAATGTGACGAGTCATGGCGATACGAGATGCTTCAATCTGACGTGCAGTTATCCAACCTGGTTCAAGAGCCTGAATACCGTACTCGCCGAAAGCAAGTTCGTTGGCGCCCTTTGAGACACCAGCCATGCGACCGCGATGCTGTTTTCGGTGTTTAACTTTGCGTGGTTCTAACATAATTGTTTAGTCCTCTCGCTTAAAGTGCGGAGTTTCGTGGCCATCGTGACTACGACGTTGAATATCTTCTTCTTCGTCGAGCAAGCGTTCAAAATCTGGGTCAGCTTCTTTTACAAGAGGCACCAATGCAACGTCATCAATATCGGCTGGCTTTGGTCCGGCTGAAGTAACAACTTTTCGTGTGGCATCTGAGTGACCAGATGTCTCGCCAGCAGCCATTGCTGCTTCACGAGTTATGCGATCATCAGTTTGAGACTTGTAAGGAAGAATTTCACCCTTGTACAACCAAACTTTGATGCCGATTCGACCAGAAGTTGTCGCTGCTTCACGGAAGCCGTAATCAATGTTGGCACGAAGTGTGTGTAGCGGAACTCGACCTTCGCGATACCACTCGCGACGGCACATTTCTGCTCCGCCGAGTCGGCCCGAACATTGAACACGAATACCTTGCACACCTTGCTTCTGCGCGTTCTGAACTGCACGCTTCATCGCACGACGGAAAGCAATTCGGTTCACAAGCTGATCGGCGACACCCTGGGCAACAAGCGCAGCATCAAGTTCTGCATCGCGAATTTCTGTGATGTTTAATTGCACTTTGTTGTTGCCAGTAAGTTTTGTCAATCCGGCGCGAAGCTCTTCGGCTTTTTGGCCCTTGCGACCGATGACGATTCCTGGACGCGCAGTGTGCACGTCGATTCGAAGTTTGTCGCGGGTGCGCTCAATTTCGATTCGGCTAACAGCAGCATCAGAAAGTTGCACCTTGAGATAATCGCGAATCTTCCAGTCTTCAGTGAGGTATGCCTTGTAGTCCTTTGTACTGAACCACTTGCTCTTCCAGTCGGTGGTTACACCGAGGCGAAAGCCGTAAGGATTAATCTTCTGGCCCATTTAATTCTCCGTCGCTGTTTCTGTTTCGGCATCAACTGGCGCATCTGCGTTTGCATTGGCGTCTGGTGCTGCTGCTTTTGATTTTTGTGAACGAGCGCGACTTGCTTCAACGCGATCACGGCGACGAGCTGATTCTGCCCCACCGCGTGACTCACTTTGTGTTTCGCGAATTGCAAGTGCTGCATCACTGAGTTTGTCTACGACGATTGTGATGTGGCTTGTGCGTTTGAAAATTGCAGCTGAGCTACCTTTAGCGCGCGGACGGAAACGCTTGAGCGTTGGCCCGGCATCGGCGAAACATGCCTTGATGTAAAGCTCTTCGGCGTTTTGCTCAAAATTATTTGTTGCGTTAGCCACAGCCGACGCAAGCAACTTGCGCACGATGTGTGCCGAGTCACGATCTGTTAATCGCAACAAGTCATCGGCAGATTTGACGTCCATGCCGCGAACAAGATTTAAAACCACGCGAACCTTTGATGGTGACAGCCGAGCAAAACGCGTTGAAGCGCGAAACCCACTTGAAATACCAGCAACTCGTGTTGCTTCGTTTAGTTTTGGACCGGTCATGGTTTGCCTGCTGATGCCGCTGCTGCAGCTGCTGCTTTTTCTTGACTTTGGTGAAACTTAAATGTTCGAGTTGGTGAGAATTCGCCGAGTTTGTGCCCAACCATTGACTCACTGATATAAACCGGAATGTGCTTGCGTCCGTCGTGAACTGCGAATGTATGACCCAACATGTCTGGGATGATCGTGCTACGACGCGACCAAGTTTTGATGACCTTACGGTCTCCACTTGCGTTCATGGCGTCTAACTTTTTGAGAAGGTGCTCATCAACAAACGGACCTTTTTTAAGACTGCGTGACATTATTTAACCTCGTGCCTTTCCGGATCGACGACGACGAACAATCATTTGTTGCGACGACTTGTTCTTGTTACGAGTACGACGTTCTGGCTTACCCCATGGAGAAACCGGTGGACGACCACCAGAAGTTTTTCCTTCGCCACCACCAAGTGGGTGGTCAACTGGGTTCATTACAACACCACGTGATTGTGGGCGAACACCCTTCCAACGATTACGACCGGCTTTACCAATTTTGATCTGCTCATGTTCTGAGTTTCCGATTTCACCAACTGTGGCGCGACAATCGATTGGAACACGACGCATTTCACTGGATGGCATTCGCAAAGTGGCGTACAAACCTTCTTTTGCAACTAGCTGAACTGCCATACCGGCTGAGCGAGCAATTTTGCCACCTTGACCAGGACGCATTTCAATGTTGTGAACAGTTGTACCTACTGGCATGAAACGAAGTGGCAAAGCATTGCCAACAACGATGTCCGCTTTTGGTCCGCTCTCTACACGCGCACCGACTTCAAGACCCTTTGGCGCAAGAATGTAGGACTTAGTTCCATCGTTGTAATGCAACAACGCAATACGACATGTGCGGTTCGGGTCATATTCAATTGCTGCTACTTTTGCACCGCACTCATCTTTGCCGCGCTTGAAGTCAACCATGCGATATTGCTGTTTATGTCCGCCACCTTGGTGGCGAGAAGTGATTCGACCATGAGCGTTACGACCACCGCGTGATGGCTTTGGTGCGAGCAACGACTTTTCTGGTGTCGTCTTAGTGATTTCACTGAAGTCAGAAACTGTCTGAAATCGACGGCCAGGGCTCGTCGGACGGCGTTTACGAATTGGCATCTTGAGTCGGTCCTTACTTGATTAGTTCTCGAACAACGGAATTTGACTTCCGGCTTCTAAAGTGACAATTGCACGTTTTGATCCGTCACGAACACCAATTCGGTTTGTGCCGCGTGTGATGCGACGCTTGCCTGGACGGTTAATCGTGTTTACGCGAGTTACTTTGACACCCCAGATTGATTGCACTGCATCGCGAATCTCAGGCTTTGTTGCATCTTGATGAACTTCAAATGTGTATGTGCCCTTGTCGATAAGCGAATAACTTTTCTCGCTAACAACTGGTCGAAGAATAATGTCGCGTGGGTCTTTCACTTTGCAGCCTCCATTGCCGGCAAGCTCGCTTTTGTAAATACGATCCAGTCGTTGCACAAAATGTCGTAGGCATTAAGTTCGGGTGTGCTTAGAACATGAACATCCGTGAGATTACGGAAGCTCTTCCATGCGCTTTCATCTTTACGCTCGAGCACGATCATCACGCGACCCGACATACCGAGCGCGGAAATAGCTGCTGATGCTGCTTTTGTACTTGGTGCCGCAAAGCCCCAATCTTCAACAACAACAACTTTGTTCTCACTCATTCGATCTGACAGTGCAGAGCGCAATGCAAGTTGAATCATTTTCTTCGGTGTGCGCTGAGAATATTTGCGCGGCTTTGGCCCAAGAGCCACACCACCACCACTGAAATGCGGGGCGCGAATCGAACCTTGACGAGCGTTACCAGTGCCTTTTTGCTTGAACGGTTTTTTACCGCCACCGCGAACTTCAGACCGAGTCTTTGTGCTTTGAGTACCAGAACGACGGTGCGCAAGTTGTGCAACGACCACTTGGTGCATTACCGGAATGTTTGGCGTGATACCGAACATCGAGTCAGCAACTTCGATTGATGCGGCTTTTTTGCCGTCGGCGTTTTTCATTTCAATCTTTGCCATGACTACTCCTTGGCCCCTTGGCTAGATGGAGCCTTGACAGCGTTGCGGATAATTACTACACCACCGTTTGGACCTGGAACAGAACCTTTAACAAGTAGAAGGTTTCTTTCAAGATCTGCTTGAACAACTTCAAGATTGAGAGTTGTCACTTGCTCGTGACCCATGTGGCCGGACATTCGCAAACCTTTAAACACTCGACCAGGAAATGTGCAAGAGCCAATTGAACCTGGTGTGCGGTGATGTTTGTGGTTACCGTGACTCGCGCCTTGACCACTGAAGTTGTGACGCTTCATCGTTCCGGCGAAACCTTTACCGCGGCTAACTGCGGTCACATCGACTCGCTCGCCGACTACAAGAGTGTCAACTTTAATTTCTTGGCCGACTTCAAAACCATCTACCGAGTCAAGACGCAACTCAATCAAACGACGGCCTGCCGCTACATTGCGCGACCCGCTCTTTGGTGCAAAATGACCAGCTTCTGCTTTATTTAGTTTTTTTGGATCGCGCTGCCCGTATGTAACTTGTAACGCGGTGTAGCCATCGGTTGCGCCAGTTTTAACCTGGACAATTCGAGCTGGCTCAATTCTTAACACGGTGACGGGCACGACGCGTTGGTCGTCACTCCATACTTGTGTCATGCCGACTTTCTCGCCGACGATCGCTTTTTGTGCCATGAGGCCAAAACCTTTTCTCGAAATGTTTAATAAAATAATTCGTTTATTCGCACAAATGCTCCGCGCGGCCGAGGCCTGCGGAGCACTTTTATAGTTTTCGCTGTGAGGTACTCGCAAATAACACGGGCGCACACAGACATCAATTTTTTGAATTGATCTCTCCGTTTGCGACTTGGTAAAACCAAGGTCACGAACGAAGTGTTTACTCTATCCCCCTAAAATCTGGTCCCCAAACGGAAACTCGCAAAAATAGCTACTTTTTCTGGCTAGCTAACTAGCTATCTAACTAGCCCAGTAGTTAATTAGTTCTGGCGGCCAAGGTGGCTTCGAAGGTCATTCTTTCGCCATCTCGTGAAATCTCAATCTTAACTTTCTGACCAGGAACCGCATCTCGAATAGCCGCCACAAGTCCGGCCTGCCCGTCGATCGGCTCGCCGTCTACCGACAGCACAATGTCATTAACAACAATGCCAGCACCATCGGCAGGTGACCCTGCTCTAACATCAGTAATAATTGCTCCTTGACCACCATCTTCGCGGCCGGTCAAGCCGACACCCAAAAAGCCCTCGCGGCGTTCAACTCCGTTGGCCTGAGCTCGAAGTTGCTCAATCACAATTAAGACTTCATCTACCGAAATAGAAAATCCGATGTTGGTCGCGGCCGATTCTGAATCGCCACGTGCGACAGCGGTATTTATGCCAACCACTTCGCCTTTTAAGTTAACTAACGGCCCACCCGAATTGCCCGAAGAAATCGCCGCATCGGTCTGGATCAAAGAGTTCAGCGCCCCAGATTCTGTCTCAATTGTGCGCTTCATTGCCGAGACGATGCCTGACGTGACCGTCGGCCCGCCATCTAGGGCAAGTGCATAGCCAATCGCGATTACAGCATCACCAATTTTTACGCTGCCAGGTTTTGCGAAAGTTGCTGCAACCAAACCAGTTGCTTCTACTTTTATTAACCCGAGATCATTACCAACATCAGTCGCCAAGATTTTCGCGACGCGAGGCTCGGTCTCACCAGCAAAACGAACGACCACTGAAGTTGCACCTTCAACAACGTGCGCATTTGTCAAAATCTCACCATTTGATGTGAGCACAATCCCAGTACCTACCGAACGGCCACCGACACCGGCCTCACCCAAAGTCGAGATAACTGTGACAACGCTGTTAGCGAGTCGCGTTGCAACTGACAAAATCAATGAATCAGCCATATTGTCGCTGCCAGATGCGACAACAACTGGTGCCGAAGTAACTTGAGTGACAGTTTCGGCCGAATTCGCGTCTCTTAAACTTGTCTCTCGTTCAACAAATGCGCCTACGATTCCACCGATTAAGCCAAACACTGAAGCGAAAACTGCCAACCCGAAAATTGCACGACCTCGTCTCGGACCAGAAGAACTACCTTGCGAAGATTGCTGGCGATCGTTGATTTGCGAGAACGAAGGCGGCGGCAACTTTAATGAACCCTGATCACGTTGTTCTTCATGTGAGGCTGAATCAATTTGCGAGTAATCACTCATGATTAGTTTCTATCGTAAATCTGATCTGAATTTTTGCCTAACTTGGAAAGTCTTAAAAAATTCTTATACAAAATCAGGTGGTATCGCCCAAGTGATGCCCTGACTACTCAGCCTGGTCGCGATTTTCTCAGCAAGAGAAGTAATGAAAGGTAAATAAACCGTTGAACCAGAAAGAACTTGACTTGGATCAATTACAGGTCTTCCGTATAGCTTTTTGCCAACTCGAGATGGGTCTTCGTCAACAAAAAACTTGACATCAAGTTCTAACTCTCCGAATAGCCATAAAGCATTAATCGACGTTCCAAATATGCCAAAAGACTTTGATTTCGCCAGCGAACTTGCGTGCTTTTTCACTTCGTTCAACCAACGAACTGAGTCACCAACCCATGCCGTATCTAGATTCGCGGTGTTTGTAGTCTTTGCTGTTTTGCTTGGCTTGCATACCGCCCAACACTCGCGTGTTTCGATTCGAGACTCAATTCGAATAACTTCGAAGCCTGAATTTTCGAGAAATATTTTAAGTGTCGCCACCGAAAAATGCGAACAGTGGTCGGCGATCAGCAACTTAAACGGGTCTTTTGAGCAATCCGGAACCGCTATAACGAGATGCCCGTTTTCGTTCAACATTGCACCTAGCAA
>WLFB01000200.1 GCA_009703975.1 Actinomycetota bacterium
AAATAATTGTCGGCGTTGTATTTATAACGCGGCTCGCGAGATGGGCCAAACCCAAGCAGAGAATGCACTGTGCCCGAAAAGGCATTATCAATTGCATCTGTGACTGCTTGCCAATCAACATCGTTGCCTTCGGGAAGTTTTTTTAGATCATCGCACTGACGCAATAAAACTTCACGCATTCGTGCGGCTGCCTTGCCGGTTGGTGCTGCAAGCGCAACTTTGATGTTTCGCTCGCCCGCCTTGAAGCGCTCGATGAACTTCATCGCCACTTCACGGGTCTTGCCAGTGCCCGGGCCACCAAGAATAATGTGTAGATGCTGGGCTTTATCGCGAGTCAGTGCAGCAGCGATCGCACCCTCTTCGGCATATGCGCGATTGAGATAGACGCGAGTGCCGTCAACAATTAGTGGCGTTGGCTCACCAGGGCGACCAAAAATTAATGGACATTTTTTAGCAGCAGCCAACCAACTTGCAGATTCTGTTGGCCACTTAAGATTCGCATCAACACCTTCGGTTGTTAGCCAGTCACCAATCTGTTCAAGATCAACACAGGTGTGTCGGTCACGCGGTGTGCGAAGAGCCAGACACAGCAACAAAACGCCCATTAGTTCTGGCTGAGGTTTGCCGTTGCGAGCCACAAGTGCGATCAAAGTTTTGGCAGCAGCGACATCGCCAGCAGAGACGACTTGTGCGTCAAGATATGGGTTTAGTTCGGTGAAGTTCATTGCGCTGGTTTGCTTCCGGCGAATAAATCACTGAGTGCGCGCCACAAACCAGATGGTGCTTGCCATGTGAACACGCCATATCGATGACCGTTTGTATCGGTTGGCGTATCTGGCCCGACCATGCCACGAATAAAACCATACGCAATGCCTTTGATACAAGAATCGTGGTCTGCTTGTGGCAATCGCCAACGCAACATTCGATAGATACTTGTGCCATAGATCAGCGCTTGCAAAATGTAATGAGCTTCTTGCATTTTGGCCTGCACATGCACAGGTGAATAATTTGCGATCGGTGACGCGTCTGACTCGCGATGAAGTTTGTTGCTCTTATAGTCGGTGATTGCGAGCAACGGCTGTGTCGGCGTGCTGCCAGGCAAACGCAACAACGCATCAAGCGAACCGTTGATTAAGCCAGCAACTTGAATATCAAATGACGAATCGGTAAGCGCTGTTGCATAATCGCGCAGCACATCTGTCGGGCTCAACACACTGAGCAAGACTCGACCAATATCGCTGGTCAGAACATTTGCCGAAGACAGCGCGACGGTCATCTCGAAATCCATTTCGGCAAGACGATCTTGCGGATCAATGTCGGCAAAGCACACATCACCAAATTCACCACCAAACGGGGTCTCAAGTGCGCGCGTCAGCATTGTTGTAAGTGGTTGGTGATAGCCGCGTAACAAACTTGACTTTGCAACATGTTGCACCGCACGGGCTACTTCATCGCGTAATGGTCGCACCGAAGTATCAACTATTTCAAGAATGTCGTGAATCTGATTACCGACATTTTTGCTGGCCGGCAGAACTGGGATCGCAAAACCTTTGAGGTCGTCGCGTGATTCGGCAGCGCCGACGGGCGCAGGGCTGCCGAGCGCCGGGCTGGCGGGCGCCGTGCCGAACTCATCATTGCCGTGACTCGGCAAGTCGAAATAATCACGGCGCTGCGACTTCGAATGAGTATCCATAATGCCCGAGAACGATGTGCGGCGATACGACTGAGTGATCGTCGTTGGCGCCATCGCACATGCAAATTCTTTAGCACCGGGCTTGGCGATTTTGGCTTGATACGTTTTGAGTTTGGCGACAGAATCTATGAGTCTTTTTGCTGGCATCTGCGGAATCATCGATGTCAACGAACTCTTCGTGTCGTCAGTGACGAGCACCGACAAATGATGCATTGTGCGCGTTAGCGCGACATACATCAATCGCCGCATCTCACCTTGTTCTGCCATTTTCACAGCCTCTTTTGCTACTTCACGAGATGCACCAGTCGGGTTACTCAAACCGTGAGTAACGTCGACCACGCGTTGATCTTCGAGATAAAACACAGCTGCACCACGAGTTTGTGTAGGTGGCTTCCATAGATCGGCGACCACAACACACGGAAACTGCAAACCCTTAGCGCTGTGAATCGTCATAATCTGCACCGCATCAACATCGCTTTCGACTCGCCTGCTGACCAAATCACTTGTTGAATCAGTATCAATCAAAGACATAAATTGCTCAAGCACTTGGGTTGGCGAACTCGGCTTGCCTTGTGTCGCCACATGCAACACATCCATCACATGGGCAAAGTCGGTGATGTAACGCTCGCCCGATAATCCTTTTGTTAGACGAGTCATAAATTGATCATCAGAGCTAATAGCACCAGCGAGTGCCGCAACACCATCAGACTGCAAAATTGTGCGCAACGCATTGACCCGATTTTGAACTTTTTGCAACTGAGCATCAGAAATATCGCTTTCATGACGCAGTGAGAGACCAAAAAATGGTGTCGCTGCGGCGCGGCGCGTGCGACCAACATCGGTGAGACGCTCCATTAGTTCAAATATCGAACGCAAATGGCTGGCCATCGCGCCTTCCATCACAGATTCGGTGCCGTTGCTAACAGCCGGAATCTTGAATTGTTTAAGTTTGCGTTCAATCGCCCGCCCAGTTGCCTTGGTGCGCACGAGCACGCAAATATCACGCGGATCAATATCACGACTTGTGCCGTCGATTTTGAGTTTGCCAAGCGTCAATAGTTCGTGCACAACTCGTGTTGCCGGCACATCTAATCGATTTTGACTTGTAACTTCACCGACGTCGACAAACTCAACTGCATCACCAGGGCTAAACCGCGACTTGCGATTTTTAGAACTTGCGTTAACCGAAATATACGGGATACCGCCACCAAACATTGCGCCATCTAAGGCACTATTAAGCGCATCAAGAACCGGCTTATCTGAACGATGATTCGTCGTTAGCGTTCGCTTCTTCGTTGGGTCACCACGAAGCACGAAGGCCCGCACATCGGCACCACGAAAACCGAAAATTGCCTGCTTCGGGTCGCCAACTGCAATTAGTGCACGATCAACTTGATCAGGCGGAAACAACGCATCAAAAAATGCCCACTGTAATTTGTCGGTGTCTTGTGCTTCATCGACAATTGCCAATTTGAATCGCGAACGAATGTCGTTGATCAACGCCGCCCGCGAAGAATCTGTCACTACATCATGCGCGCGTTTGAGTAAATCATTGAAACTTGGATGATTAATCGTCGCATCTTGCACTCGCCCCTTACACACTTGAATCATCGCCAGATATTCGTCGAGAAATTTTTGATCGTCTGGAGAAATTGCCTGCTCACCGTCAAATGTATTCTGCTGTTGATCAAACCACGGTTTTGTAAACGGGTCGGCTAATAATTTGGTGACAACTTCTGCCATCTTTTTTGGGTCAATGCGCGAAGCATCAAAGCCAACCACTGCGCGCGAAATTATCTCATCATTGACAGCTTCTTCGACAACAC
>WLFB01000201.1 GCA_009703975.1 Actinomycetota bacterium
CTGGACGATTGAGAGTTATCGTCGCAATGTTCTCGCTAACGCTCAGTTGAATTTGCGAAAATTCGTGCTCCTCTGACATGCAATCAGTTAAACATCAAGAAAGCGCGTTGCCGCAATCGCCGAGCCAACAGCACCGACTATCGCACCGATACCCAACAAAATAAACATCACCGATGTCAAATAGCTATTCGGCACAATCAACGAACTGATCCCAGTGCCTGGTTTGAAACTTGCAACACCACTCGACCACGCAGAGTTCAATGCCCACAACCCGCCACACGATACGACGCCACCAAGCAAACCTTGCAACAAGCCTTCCAACATAAACGGAACACGAATGAACCAGTTTGTTGCACCAACAAGTTTCATAACTTCAATTTCTCGACGGCGAGCAAACATCGCAGTGCGAATCGTGTTCCAGATCAAACCGACTGCCACGACTAGAAGAACTAGCGACATTACGAGTGTCACGACTCGAATAAAATTTGAAAGAGTCGAAATCACCTGAAACTCATCTTCTGCCAGAGCGACTGCTTCCACCCCTGGAAGTGTTCGATATTGATCGCTAAGCGAACGAACGAGGGTCGGGTCATCAGAAAGTGGAACAACCTTAAATTGTGTCGGAATCGATTCTGGAGTTAAGAGGCTAAGCGTTACCGGGTCGCCCACGAATATTCGTTTGGCTTCTTCGTAGCTTTCGGTTTTGTTGAGATACGTCAATTTGTTGACATCGATAATTGTCGGCGACGCTCTGAGCACCGAATCAATCAAAGTAATTTGCTCTGCCGAAGCGTCACTTCGAACAAACACAATCATCTCTACATCGCCGCGCCACTGAACCAATAAATTCTCGAATGCTCTTTGGATTAAAAAAGTAGTACCGACAAGTAGAAGTGATACCGCAGAGGTCAAAACAGCGGCCGCAGTAAGAGTTAAATTCCGTCTAAAACTCGCCCACGTTTCGCGAATTGCATAACCGATTCGTGAAAACATTTATTCGTACACTCCGCGCTCTTGGTCACGCACAATTACCCCGTTATCGAGTTGAATAACTCGGCGTCGCATTGCATTAACGACTCTGTGATCATGGGTCGCCATGACTACTGTCGTGCCAGTTTCGTTGATCTCGTTTAATAAACCCATAATGCCTTCACTCGTCGTCGGGTCAAGGTTGCCGGTCGGCTCATCAGCCAACAAAATCAAAGGACGATTAACGAATGCCCGTGCAATCGAAACACGTTGTTGTTCGCCACCCGATAACTGTTCTGGAAACCGCTCGCGTTTACCTGCCAAACCCACGAGATCCAAAACAAGCGGTACTTGGCGTTCAATAACATGGCGCGGTTTTCCGATCACCTCAAGGGCGAACGCTACATTTTCGAAGACTGTCTTGTTTAATAAGAGTTTGTAATCTTGAAACACGTTGCCCAAAGTGCGTCGCAAATATGGAACACGCGACGCCGGCATCTCATTAATATTTTTGCCAGCAACCCACACATCGCCATGTTCTGGTTGCTCTTGACGGTTCATCAATCTCAACAATGTTGATTTGCCAGAGCCAGAAGGCCCAACCATGAAAACGAACTCACCCTTTGGGATATCAAACGACGCTTCTCTTACGGCAACAGTATCTTTGCCGTAAATTTTCGTCACGTTATCTAGACGAATCATTGCCCCAAACTTACCATTTTGCGACAGCCAAAACGGTTAGATCTCTACTTGTCATTCTCAAGCATCTCTTTGTCAGAACGGCGCCAACGTAAGTAGCCCTCCATGAATTGATCAAGTTCGCCATCCAAAACTGCAGTGACATTGCCGGTTTCAACATTGGTTCGAAGATCTTTAACCATTTGATATGGCTGTAAAACATATGAGCGAATTTGACTTCCCCAACCAACTTGCGCTTGCTTGCCCGCAATTTGTGAAAGTTCTGCGGCACGCTCTTCTTCATCTTGCGCGATGATCATCGCTTTGAGTCGCTTTAATGCACTCTCACGATTCTGTAATTGACTTCGCTCTTGCTGTGACGAGGCAACAAGTCCAGTTGGTTCGTGAATTAATCGAACTGCCGAGGAAGTTTTATTAACGTGCTGACCGCCAGCACCAGAAGCACGAAACACTTCCATTCGAATATCGCTTTCATTTATTTCAAGTTCTGCTTGATCTAAAATTGGCCAAATCTGCACGAGAGCAAAACTCGTTTGTCGCCGGCCTTGATTGTCAAACGGACTAATTCGCACCAGTCGGTGAGTACCTCGTTCACTTGTCAAAAGACCGTATACATATCGTCCACGAATCGTAACGTCAGCCGAAAGAATGCCCGCTTCAGTGCCGATCGAGATATCACCGATTTCAAAACCGAAACTTTTTAACTCAGCCCATCTGCGATACATTCGCAGCAACATTTCGCTCCAGTCTTGAGCGTCAACACCACCGTCTTTAGCATTGATTTGCAATATCGCGTCGCACCCATCGTGCTCACCGGTGAACATGCTGCGCATTTCAAGTAGATCAAGTTTTGAACGACAAGCAGAAACACCACTGTCTAGTTCTGGCTCTTGTGAAGAGTCATCTGCTTCTCGGGCAAGTTCGTGCAACACAAACAAGTCATCAAGTGTGTTTGATAGTTGATCAAACTCATCTAAATCTGACTTAACCGCGACATACTGCGAGTTGATTTTTTTCGCGTGCTCTTGATCGTTCCATAGGTCTGGTTTTGCGACTTCAACTTCTAACTCGATCAATAATCCGCGAGAGGTTTCTACATTGAGATATTTTGCAGCTTCACCTACGCGTTTGCGAAGTTCGCCGAGTTCTGTGGAGAAATCTTTCATGTGCGATGTTGCTAGAGATTTTAATTGGCGTTACTTCGCGTTAATTAGCGCGGCCGTGACACATCTTGTATTTTTTACCTGAGCCACAAGGACATGGCGAGTTACGCGGAGTTTTTGACCAGTCGGGTGCACCAAAAACGCTTGAACTCGAATTGGTTTTTGAACTTGGCGCTGGCTTGTCATCAACATTTTCGTCAGATGTCTGTTGAATATTGCTCAGAGTGCTCGACGGCGAGCTGTCATTAACAACTTGAACATGCATCACATATTTGACAAAGTCTTGAGCAATGCCCTTCATCAAAGTGCCGAACATCTCGAAACCTTCACGTTGCCATTCGATTAAAGGATCTTTTTGGCCAACCGCACGTAAGTTGATGCCCTCTTGTAGGTAATCCATCTCTTCTAGATGCTCTCGCCAACGTTGATCGATGATTCGAAGCATCACTTGACGCTCAACTTCTCGCATCACGGACTCGCCCATTTCAATCTCGCGAAGTGCATAGAAACCACTTGCATCTGCCATCACAAGGTCGTACATCTCATCTGTCGAGTCACAACTTGCAAGATTTGCCGCAGCAATTTTCGTTGGCCAGAAAGTCGCGAGTTCAAGAGCCAGGCCACTTACATCCCATTCGTCATCGACTTCGGCGACGCAATGCGCCTCAATC
>WLFB01000202.1 GCA_009703975.1 Actinomycetota bacterium
AAAGCATTTCCTCAGCAGTATCAAGCGATGTCGCTTCTATTAATGGAAGGAACCGGCACCGGTTTCATCCTTCCATTCTTGGTAAGCGATATGTCTGGTGGAAACCCGACTGCACTCTTGAATGTCTCGCCAAAGACAAAAATTCTCTACTCGATCTTGAACCTGTCGTCGTTCAAAGACACAGTGAGTGAGAACTTGTTGTTTGCAGCTCGCGCTGAATCAAACATGGCAAAGAAGAAGAAGCTCTACCAGGATGCAACAGCACAGCTTCAAGCCGAAGCTCGCCTAACTTCACTCTGGAGAACTTCTTACATGCTTTCGTACAAAAACCTTGGTGGAGTTGGCGAATTGCCGCTTGCTGCAGGTGGACAACGTCGATTGCTGACAAACTTCGGAATTGACTGGACAGGCGTTTGGTCAACTAAGTAATCAATAATTCGTGTAACTAAATAATTCATTAATACGCAATGCGGCGGTGCTTCGGCACCGCCGCATTGTCGTTTCTGGCGGTGCTTCGGCACTGTCACATTGTCGTTTCTGGCGGTGCTTCGTCACCGCCGCATTGCTGACTATATTGCTGACGAATATTGACCCTTTAAGTTGGCTCTCAATCTGTGAAAAATAGGCCAAAAGCGGCTCAAGTTCAGGTCCGAGGTTGTGCATTAAATCTTTGTGTGTTGTTTGACACACTTAACGTCGCTAGGTAGTGTGGGTTGAGGCACATAGCCATTTTCCGAAGGGGGAAATAAAAAATGAAAAGCATATTCACCGGTGGTCGTCGCAAGGTTGTTGCCGTAATGGCAATTGCGCTTGTTGCGTCACTTACACAAGTATCAAGCAGCGGTGCTGCTGGTGCAGACACACCAAAGCGTGGTGGAAATATCACAGTTGGTATTTTTGACTCGTTCCCTGGCTATTGCATGGCAGACAACTTGGCGAACTCGTCATTGATGGGCGCTCGCACAATTTATGAAACATGGGTTGAGCAACGAGCCGACGGCAAAATTGTTCCGTACTTGTTGAAGTCATTTGAGCACAGCGCAGATAACAAAACTTGGTTACTAACAGTTCGCGATGGAATCAAGTTCCATGACGGTACGCCAGTTGACGCGGATGCATTGCTCATCAACCTTCAGGCTTTGCGCGGAGCGCTTTACGTCAACGGCTTGATTGGCAAAACACCAAAGAGCACTGGCAAACTTGGTACCGCAGTAGGTTTCACTGCAAACATCCAAGACGTTGTCAAAACTGGCGCAATGTCGGTGCAAATTACTTTGTTCCAACCAGAGTCTGATTATCCAGAATCGCTTTACGCATCGGGTCGTTTCTTCGCTCGTGCGCCAAGCCAAATTCTTGGAGCAGATTGTTCAACAAAGCCAGTCGGTACAGGTGCATTTAAGTTGGTTACAACTGAGTTGACGAAACTTGTTGTTGCAGCGAACCCTGACTACTGGCGCAAAGATGCCAAGGGTGGCAAGTTGCCATATCTCGACGGAATCACATTCACTTTCTTGCCAGATGCGCAACCACGCGTCAGCGGTGTGAAGAGCGGTTCTCTTGCAGCAACTATGTTCACTTCAGCTACTGAAGCAAAGCAGATCAAAGATTTGCAAAAGAACAAGGCAATAACGACGATTATTTCGCCGATGGACTATTATCCAACAATTTGGATGAACCACAAGATCGCTCCGTTTAGCAGCAAGAATGCGCGTCTCGCACTTTCTCATGCACTTGACCGCGAGAAGTGGTTGAAGGTTCGTCAAAAGGGTCTGGGCATGATTCCAGATTCGATCGTTGGACCAAACAACATCATGTACAACAAGAAGAACTATGCAGGGTTTGATCTCGCAGCAGCGAAAGCTGATGTGGCTGCTTACAAGACAGAAACAGGCAAAGACCTCGAGTTCAGTCTTCCGTACGTAAGTGCTTCAGCCGATGCAACTGCAAACGCAATTCTGATTCAACAGATGTGTGCAGCAGCAGGTATCAAAGTGAACTTGTTGTCACAAACGACAGCAGAGGCAATTGCAAAGGCATTCCCAATGCAATACCAAATGTTGCCGCTTCTGTTGATGGAAGGAACCGGAACCGGTTTCATTCTTCCATTCTTGGTTAGTGACATGTCTGGTGGAAACCCAAACCACTTCATCACGCAGATTGCTGCGAAAGTTCCAGCACTTAAGGGACTTCCTGTTTACTTTGGAATCTTGAACATTTCATCGTTCAAAGACACTGTGAGCGAGAACTTGTTGTTCGCAGCCCGTGGTGAATCGAACTTGGCAAAGAAGAAGAAGCTTTACCAACAGGCAACGGCGCAGATTCAAGCCGAAGCTCACGTAACCAACATTTCAATGTTGGCTTACTCATTGTCGTACAAAAACCTCGGTGGAATTGGCGAATTGCCACTTGCCGCGGGTGGACCACGACGATTGGTTACAAACTTCGGAATCGACTGGACAGGTGTTTGGTCAACTAAGTAATTTGCAATAATTGAATTAGTAATTCACAATTACGCAAGGCGGCGGTGCTTCGGCACCGTCGCCTTGTGCGTTTAGCAGTTAATCTAACTAGAGTTAATTTCGTCACAAACAATCGTTAGATAACTGCAAGATATTTTTGATGTCCTACGGGGAGTAATCGTGTTGAAGTATGGGTTTTGGTTACAACGAGTCGCACAACTTTTTGTTGTGCTGCTTCTAGTGACTTTTGGTGTTTCACTTTTGGTTCGAATTATTCCCGTTGATCTTGCCACGATCGTGATGCCGGTTGCGGACGAAACACAGCGAGCCGCTTTTCGAGCCAGCATTGGTCTAGACAAAGGCCCGATCGGCTATTACTTGCAGTGGCTTGGCAACTTCGTGCACGGCGATCTTGGCAAGATTTACTACTCCGGTGGAACCGAAACAGTTTCAGGTCATTTAATGAAAGCGATGCCCCGATCACTGCTGTTGATGGCCTACACCCAAATATTCGCACTGGGTGTTGCGATACCGCTTGGCGTGTTGTCGGCTTATCGCGCAGGTCGTCGCGCTGATCGAGTTATTAGCAATACATTGTTTATTTTTTCGTCGATACCTGGCTTCGCTATCGGATTGATATTAATAATCATTGTTGGCACCAAATTTGCGTGGTTACCAACTCTGGGTTACGCCACATTTTCAGAAGGCATCTGGGAGCATTTCAAACACATGATTATGCCAGTGTTGAGTTTAAGTTTTGGATTAATTGCCCAATACACACGGCTGTTACGCGCAGACATGATTGCTTCGCTTCGCGAAGACTATGTGACGATGGCAATGTCAAAAGGTTTAAGTGATCGGCGAATACTATGGCAACATGTTTTTCGGCCATCGAGTGTCACTTTGTTTACTTCGGCTGCGTTAAGCATGGGTGGTCTAATCGGCGGTGCAATTGTTGTTGAAAGTATCTTTGCGACATACGGCGTTGGCTTCGAAATATTTGCGGCAATTGGCGGTCGGCAGTACATCATGTTGCAGT
>WLFB01000203.1 GCA_009703975.1 Actinomycetota bacterium
AATTGAACTCATGGAGATGCTCGGCGATGCCGAAATCAAATATGCAATCAATGGTTTGCTTTCGTTGACACCAGACGCGATGCCAGTGCTTGGCGAAACTGTTGAAGTACAAAATCTTTGGTCGGCCGCAGCGGTATGGATTAAAGAAGGTCCTGGTATCGCTCAACTCGTTGCCGAATGGATGACATATGGATATCCGCATTTGTGTGACCCACACTCGTCTGATATTTCGCGTTTTTACGCGCACGAAAAAACCGAACATCATATTTATGCGCGATGTGATGAACACTTCAACAAGACATATGGCATCGTGCATCCGCGTGAACAATGGGCAACTCAGCGCAATATGCGTCGTAGCCCGTTCTATGCACGCGAAGAAGCGGCAGGAGCAACATTTTTTGACGCTCGAGGGTGGGAGCGTCCGCAGTGGTTTGCCTCAAACGAGAAGCTAGTCAAAAAATTTGCATCCGCTTGCGAGCCACGCGCGCACGAATGGGATGCACGTTGGTGGTCGCCAATCACAAATGCTGAGCACCTTCAAATGCGCGAGTCAGTCGGCATGGTCGACCTCACTGCATTCAATGAATTCGATTTCACTGGCCCGGGGACGTTGAAGTTCTTGCAATACATGTGCGTCAACAATGTTGATGTTGAAGTCGGACGCTCGGTTTATACGCCGTTGCTTACACCAGGTGGCGGCTTCAGAGGTGACCTTACGATCATGCGTCTAGCGACGGATCATTTCAGAGTTATCACCGGAGCCTTCGATGGCGGACGCGACAACTATTGGTTTAATCGTCACATGCCACAAGATGGTTCGGTCAAATTCACCGATATGAGCTCGTCACTTTGCACGATCGGCGTTTGGGGCCCGAATGCAGAAAAGACAATGGCCAAGGCAACGCAAAATATCAATGCCGAAGGCAAGCTCGTCCCGTTTGATGTTTCGCAAAAAAACTTTCCATATGGATCGGTTCGCGAAGTACTAATTGATGGTGTACCTGCAACGATGTTTCGTATTTCATATGTCGGCGAAAATGGTTGGGAGGTCTACACAAAAATGGAGCACGGCCTTCGGATGTGGGATTCGATCGCCAAAGCTGGTGAAGAGTTTGGGATTATCCCAGTCGGCATGGGCGTTTAGGCTGTAACTGGTCGAATCGAAAAGGGCTACCGCTTGATGGGTGCCGAACTTGAAAGCGAATACAACCCAGTCGAGGCTGGGCTCAATCGCGCAAAAGTTAAGTCAGCAGACTTCATCGGCAAAGCTGAATACTTGAAGGCTCGCGAAGAAAAACCGTGTGCAGTCATGTGCACGCTCGAAATGATCGACAACACCAGCAAGTCCGGCATCAAGCGTTATCCAACAGGAGGCAACGAGCCAATCTTGACAAATACGGGCGAACGCATCGTCGATGCCAAGGGTCGCGTCTCGCGCGTGACAACAGCAGGTGCAGCACCGTCACTTGGCAAATATTTGTTGCTCGCCTACCTCACACCTGAACATGCAGTTGAAGGTAACGAACTTCGCGTGATGTACATGAACGAACTATTTCCGGTGCGAGTTGCACGTGTTGGTAGTCAACCATTGTTCGACCCAACTGATGCTCGCATGAAGAGTTAGTTAAGAACTAAGTACATCGATGAACATTCTTGTCTGCGTTAAACGAGTGCCTGCGCCCGGCGCGCGAATTAACATCACAAGCGATGGTCAGCAAGTTGACACTGCATTCTTGGGCTTCACTGTTAGCCCACACGAAGAGTGCGCCGTTGAACAAGCAGTTCAACTTGTAGAAAAGCATGGCGGCGAAGTAACCGTTCTGACACTTGGCCCCGCCGAAGCACAGGAACAGCTTCGAACTGCAGTCAGCACAGGTGCGGCCAAAGCAGTTCTTGTGCCGATAGATACAACAGATTGGGACCCACAAAGAACAGCGCAAGCAATCGCCGCAGTTATTACAGAACTAGAAACTGCAAACGGCAAATACGATTTAGTTTTATTCGGCAACGAGTCTGCCGACTCTTGCGGCTATCAAGTCGGCATTCGTGCTGCATTAAAACTTGGCAGACCCATCGTTAATGGAGCAAAAGGTCTCGACATCGAAAATGGTGTTGCTGTAATTCGTCGTGAGAGTGATGCCGGTGTAGAGATTTATAAGTTGAAAACGCCCGCTTGTGTTGGCGTAAAAGAAGGCATCAACTTACCTCGCTACCCGACTATGAAGGGTCGACTTGCGTCTAAAAAAGTTGAGATCACTCAAAGCACAGCGAACGGAGAAGTCGGTGGCTTGAAATTAATCACATTGAAGCGCCCACCAGAGCGAGCGAGCAACACAAAAATACTTGGTAATGGCCCGGAGGCAGCGTCTGCCGTTGTAGACCTGCTCGAAGAGTTGGGAGTTTTCAAATGACAGTTCTTGCAGTTGTAGAACATGATCGCGGAACAATTACCCCAGCGTCGTTGGGTGTTTTAACTGCCGCCCGCAACTTAGCTAAGCAAATGAACGCAAAATTTGAAGCTTTGACAATTGGCGCCAATGCCGATGCGCTTAGCGAAGTTATTTCAAAATATGGTGCGACCACAATTCACCAAGCCCATCACGAAGCTCTAATTGATTTCGGTCCCGAAGCATGGGGTGAGTCGATTGCCCAAGTTGTGCGTAAAACTTCACCTCAAGTAGTAATCAGTTCAGGCACTGAACGCGGACATGAAATAATTGCTCAGGCAGCAGCTCGACTTGACTTGCCTGCTGCGATGAACTGTCTCGAGTTTGATAAAGATTTCAACGGCACCCAGCCACTCAAAACTGTACGTGCGCGTTGGGGTGGGTCGCTGATGGAAGAATCTGAAATTGATGCGCCAATCAAACTCGTCACGCTTGCAAATCATATTGTTGAACCGCAAGAAGAATTGGCGGCTACACCACCAACTGTTTTAACGATTGATGTTGACCTTGATGATTCAGTGACGCAATCTTTTGTTCAAGACCGTGTTGAACGTGTTGCTGGTGTCACTCTCGCGACATCCCCAGTAGTTGTAAGCGGTGGCCGAGGCGTTGGCTCAGCAGAAGCATTTGCCCCGCTAGAAGAACTCGCAGGTCTATTAAATGGGGTCGTGGGTTGCTCACGAGCAGTTACCAATAACGGTTGGCGCAATCACACCGACCAAGTTGGCCAAACTGGTACTCGTATCGCGCCAGATATCTACATCGCGTGCGGCATCTCTGGCGCTATTCAACATTGGGTTGGGGCGATGGCGTCAAAAAATATCTTGGCTATTAATATCGACGCACAAGCGAACATTGTCACCAAAGCTGGCTATGCCGTAATCGGTGATCTTCACGTAATTGTGCCCGCAATCTCGGCCGAGATTCGCAAGCGCAAAAATCTATAAATCGCTGATTAGTAACCTCAGCTTGCCGCAATTTAGTGGCGGTCTTTCTGCTCAAAATGCGCAATTAAGGCACTATTAAAACTAGAGTTTGTGCCGTGACT
>WLFB01000204.1 GCA_009703975.1 Actinomycetota bacterium
AACCTTCGGCGATTAAATCTTTAACCATTACGAGATGACCCGTGTCGAAGACTTCGAGCTCAGCACGCACACCAAGTTTTTGTACTTGCTTAGCCATTGAGCGCAAAACACTTGGCGTGTTCACCATGATGTAGTCGCCACCAGACGAAAAATTCATAGTGCCACAATCGAGTGTGCAGATTTCTGGTTTGAGTTTTGTAACATGGGCGAGCCGTTCAGTAGCGCCAACCATGTCGGTGTTCGCAACATCTAGCGGCAGAACATTTTCATCGCCGCCGAGCACTAAATCTCCGCCCATACCAGCAGTGAGATTTATAACCACGTCAGTATCTGATGATCTAATTCGATCAACCACCTCTGAATAGAGCTCAACGTCGCGCGAACCTTTGCCTGTTTTAGGATCGCGTACGTGAATATGAACTACTGCCGCGCCAGCCTTGGCGGCGTCGATTGCAGATTCGGCGATTTGTTGAGGAGTTACTGGAACTTTGTCACTTTTGCTGGTGGTCTCACCAGCACCAGTTACAGCGCATGTAACGAAGACATCCCAATTCACAGCACTAGTTTATAAGCCGTGACAGAGCGAGGCGAAATCCTATTTACACCCGACCCGACCAAAGTGAGTCAATCTCGGCTTAAAGAGTTCGCCGGTTTGCGTGGTTTTGAAGATTTGCACAGTTGGTCAATTGCTGATCCTGAAGATTTTTGGGCATGTGTTTGGGATTTTTGTGGTGTAGTTGGTGAGCGCGGGGAGCGCATTATCCAACGGTTTGAGTTTCCGTCAGATCCGTCACGTGAATTTATATCAACAAAGTTTTTCCCGGATGCGAAGTTAAGCATTGTCGAAAACTTTCTTCGCCACACTGGTCAAGGTGACGCAATTGTGGCGATTGATGAGTCTGGGAGTCGCGTTGTTCGTACATGGGATGAATTGCGACTACGAGTTGCGCGACTTGCAGGTGCATTAGAAGATCTAGGCGTAGTTGAGGGCGATCGTGTTGTTGCGTGGTTGCCCAATGGAATCGAAGCTATTGAAATTATGCTTGCCACAGCATCAATTGGAGCAGTTTTCTCTTCGTGCTCACCAGATTTCGGCGCACAGGGGGTACTCGATAGATTCAGCCAAATAACGCCAAAAGTCCTAGTAGCAACCGATTCATATATATATGGTGGCAAGAAGTTTGATTGTCTTGATCGACTTGCCGTAATACAAATCGGATTGCCGTCGCTTGTCAAGACTTTGCTAGTCGGCTCAACAACCGTAGGTACAGATTTGATATTGACGCGCTATGAAAGTTTCATTTCGTCATATAACGGAGAACCAATCGCTCCAAGAAGATTCGGTTTCGATCATCCCTGGTATGTGCTCTATTCATCAGGCACAACGGGCGTGCCTAAATGCATCGTGCATAGAACAGGCGGCGTGTTACTTCAGCATCTAAAAGAACATCAACTACATTGTGATGTTCGTACAGGTGATCGCGTTTTGTATTTTACGACTACTGGTTGGATGATGTGGAATTGGCTCGTATCGGTACTCGCAACTGGCGCAACGGCAGTGCTGTACGACGGCTCACCAAGCTTTCCGACAATGACTCGATTGTTCGATATTTGTGAAACTGAAAAGATTTCTCTGTTTGGTACTTCTGCCAAGTTCATTGACTCGGCACGTAAGTCGGATATTTCACCAATTGATACTCATAATTTGCAAACATTGCGAACCATCTGTTCGACTGGCTCGCCGCTCGCTCCCGAAGGTTTCGGCTGGGTATACGAGAAAGTTTCAAAAAATGTTCACCTTGCGTCGATTTCTGGTGGCACTGACATTTGTGCCTGCTTTGTTGGCGGCGATCCGAGTAGCTCGGTTTATGCCGGCGAGATTCAGCGAGCGTGCTTGGGTATGGCCACTGATGTCGTAAATGACAAGGGATTTTCTTTGAAGATGAGTTTTGATGTTGCGGGTGAGCTTGTCTGTCAACAACCATTTCCATCTGTTCCGTTGGGTTTTTGGGGTGATGGGGCAGAGGGATTTCCGAATCCGATGAGTCCTGGAGAGAAATTTCGTGCGGCCTACTTCGAACGGTTTCCGGGAATGTGGAGTCACGGTGATTTCGCTTCGTGGACGAGTCACGGTGGCATGACGATTCATGGGCGCAGCGATACGACCTTAAATCCTGGTGGCGTACGAATTGGTACAGCTGAGATTTATCGTGTGGTAGAACAGCACCTCGATGTTCTTGAAAGTCTCGTATTTGGTCAGGACTTTGATAACGATGTGCGGATTATTCTTGCTATTCGATTAGTAGCCGAGGCAAAAATTTCAGATGATTTGATTTCTGATCTTAAGTTTCGGATTCGAAAAACTTGCACACCGCGACATGTACCAGCCATAGTGATTGCTGTAGACGATTTGCCTCGCACGCGAAGTAACAAGCTTGTGGAACTCGCAGTATTCGACGCTGTCAATGGCAGGCCAGTGCGCAATGTTGAAGCGATTGCAAACCCAGAAGCGATTACGGCGATTGTTGACGCCTTAAAGTCGGTCTAGCGACTAAAAGTTTGCGGTCAAAGATCGTAACGGTAGATAATCTTCAAGTTCGAGTAAATCAAATCCATTAATGAATAGAGCTGAAGTGGCGTCCGCAATTGCTGGGTCTTGGGTTGCTTCCTTGAGTGCTTGTCGTAAGTCGTGGCGCTGAGAAGCGGTTATTGAAAGATGTGCGATGATCGGCAAACATGGCACGAGCGGGCCATTGCAGATTACAAACAAAGAATTAATCGCTGCGGGGTCTATGCGTCTCAAGTGGGCGAGCGTCACACTGTCAATTGAAGCAATGTCTGCCTCACCGCGACACAGCATTTGAACACTTTCAAAGTGTGATTCTGAGATTTTCGTTTCTCCACGCCAAGTCTCTTGCGGACCATGAATCGCCGCTACCAGGCTGATCCAACCCGAAAGACTTTCAAAGTCATTGACAGCTGCGATTGACCCTTGAAAATCAAACGGCGTGCCATCAACTCGACCTACGACGACGCTGCGATAAAAATGACTCGCAGATTCAGGTGTGGTCTGACGAAATGCTCCGATAACAGAAATTTTGTCAAAGAGCCGAGTCACGAGGGGCCACCCGCAAGTTTGGCTAACAAATTCAATATCGCTGAGCCAAAGATTCGAGGGGTTTGTGGTTCGTGTCAATTTATTGGGCAACCACGAGCATCGGCTTGCAACCGCTGCCCACAATTTGTCATAAGCCCATGACACATCTTCGAAGGGGTAAAAACCAAGTTCAACGATTGGTTGAGAATTGCTTGCCACGAGAGCCTCAACCTTACAACTTTGAATGTTGCTGCGTTTGAATATCTATAGGTGGTGATAGTTCTAGAATTATGTAGTGCGCATAGCGAGTAAACAAATAGCCACAAAATCTTTGCTCAGTGTTGGATTTTTTGTGGTTCTGTTTGCGATCAGTGGGTTGCGTTTGATT
>WLFB01000205.1 GCA_009703975.1 Actinomycetota bacterium
CGAGTTATTCAACTTTTCTCCGTCATGACGGTAATCATTTTTGCTTTTATTCGCTTAACGCTTGAACTACTCCAACTTCACAAAGACTTAAGCAATGCGCGCGCAATGTTGCAAACTGACCCACTCACATCGCTGCCAAACCGAGAGTTTGTTCTTGAGCATTTGTCGATCAGTTTGCAAGAAGCTGAAGAGCAAAATACCGTACCGACAGTTCTTCACATAAATATTGACAGGTTTAAATCGATCAATGACAACCATGGACACATCGCCGGTGATGCTTTACTCGTAGCGATCTCTGAACGACTTCAAGCTGGAATAGACAAACGCTGCATCGCCGCAAGACTCTCGGGCGACGAGTTCGTTTTAATAGATAGCTTTAGCAAAACGGCAATTGAGTCAGTAGATTCAGCTGACAAAATTCTCGCGCTTTTGGTGACGCCATTTTCGCTTAATCATGGCGATGTTTTTGTCTCGGCGAGTATTGGTGTTGCGAATTATCGGAAAGGTATTACCAAATCTGCCGCCGAATTGCTCAGTAACGCCGAGTCTGCAATGTACTGGGCAAAAGATGCTGGTAGAAATTGTGTTGCTGTTTTTGATGAGTCAATGGATCAACGAGCGAAGAGTCGTCTTGCGATTGAGACCGCACTTTATAGGGCACTCGAGAGAAAAGAGTTGAGACTCGTTCATCAACCAATCATTGATATTGATTTAGGAGACGTAACTGGTTTTGAGGCTTTAATGCGGTGGGATATGGAAGACGGAACGGTTATTGCGCCGAGCGAATTTATACCGATAGCCGAAGAAACTGGAATCATCATGCCGATCGGAGCGTGGGCGTTACTTGAAGCACTTATTCATTTGAGAGGCTGGATTGACGAGGGTATTTGCTCACGCGACGCCACAATGTCGGTAAATGTATCTTCCCGACAATTACATGACCCAAAATTTATCGCAATTGTCAACGAGGCTTTGATTCGTTCACACATACCTGCAGATCAACTTTGGCTTGAAGTCACCGAAAGTGTGATGATCACTCAGCCCGAACAGGCATTAGAAACTTTACGGAGTATCTCTGCCCTCGGTGTTCGCATAGCAATTGATGATTTTGGCACTGGATACTCTTCTTTGTCTTTTTTGCAACGGTTTCCGATTCATCGCTTAAAAATTGACAAAAGTTTCGTCAACAATATTGCCAAGGATCAAAATTCCCGAACCCTGGTCAAAACAATTATCGCGATGGCTGAATCTCTTGACCTCGAAGTAGTCGCCGAGGGTGTTGAAACTGTCCAACAACTTCACGCTCTCGCAGACTTGAACTGCAGCCAAGCACAGGGGTATTTGATAAGTCATCCAGTCTCACCGCAGGAGATTCCAGCAGCGCTAGTTGAACTAAATCAAGTAGGAAAATGGCCACGCCTGCGTGAAGTGAAGTGAAGTAACGTAACCAATAGGCGTTTTGTTCTCAATTTGACTCGCTAAAGATTGATCGGAAGCACAATGGCAGTTAGTCGAATACAAAAAGAGCTTTCACTAGATTCAGCCGAACTCCGCATGCGACAAGCTGGTGAGTGGCTCGGTCTTGAAGATGGACTAATTGAAACCATCATTGCGCCTCGCCGAGTCTTAGAAGTTTCGATTCCGTTTAGACGCGACAATGGCACGCGCGATCACCTTGTTGGCTGGAGAGTGCATCACAACACAACTCGCGGCCCAGCCAAGGGAGGAATTCGTTACCACCCCGGAGTCACACGTGACGAAGTTGTTGCATTAGCAATTGGAATGTCGCTCAAAACTGCGATCATGAACTTGCCTCTTGGCGGCGCTAAAGGCGGAATCGCAATTGATCCCAAGTTGATGTCAATCAACGAACTCGAGCGCATTACACGCCGTTATGTCTCTGAACTTATTCCTTTTTTGGGACCTGATAAGGATGTACCAGCACCCGATGTTGGTACTAATACGCAGGTAATGGCTTGGGTGCTTGATCAATATTCTGCGAGTGTTGGCCACATCGTGCCTGGTGTCGTGACAGGCAAACCGATCGAACTTGGCGGATCTCTAGGTCGTGAATCAGCAACAGGCCGTGGAGTAGTTGAAGCCGCTGCCCTTGCTGGTGCCCAAATCGGGATGTCGCTTGACGGGTCACGAATTGCTATTCAAGGTTACGGCCAAGTTGGCGCATGGGCAGCAAGACTCGCTCATGCTCGAGGCGCAAAAATTGTTGGACTTGCTGACGTTGGCGGATCAATCTATAACTCTTCAGGCATCGATATCGCTGCCGTTGATATGAAGTTTAGAAGTGGTGCCAAAAGTGTCGTTGAAAGTGGTCAGGGTGATGTGATCGGCATAGGTCTTGACGGAGCGAACAAAGTTTTTTCAGTTGAATGTGACGTCCTTATGCCTTGCGCATTAGGCGACGCCGTAGATGAAAATGTCGCCGCTGAGATTAAGGCAAAACTTGTTGTCGAAGGCGCAAATGGACCTTTAACACCAAAGGCTGACGAGGTTTTACAAGACCGCGGAATCATTGTTGTGCCCGATGTTTACGCCAATGCCGGTGGCGTAACTTGTAGCTATCTTGAACAGTGCCAAAATTTCGCACACCTCAGTTGGGATGAAGACGAAGTGAACGAAAAAGTTATTTCACTTATGCAAGGGGCATTTAAACGATTGCATTCATTTTCTATCGAGCAGAATCTCCCCTATCGATTAGCGGCATCTGTTTTAGGAGTAAAAACGATTGCTGATTCGCATCGCATGCGCGGCTTACATCCGTAGTTTTAAAACCGGTGTTTAGGGCACCAGTTGAAGAATTGCGCCCGCTTTGTTTTTAAAACGAACTTCGGCGAACTCATCCCAACTCCGTGCATTCGTGACCGCAAAATCAGCGACGACCCACCGAACGCCATAACCGAGCAGCAGTTCTTTACTTTCATTCGTTGGATCGTTTACGAAGTTTTCAACAAGATTGCGTCGTTTTTCGGCTTCATCCTCCATCCCGGAAATTATGTTGACCGTCCAACTGCCTTCGCTGAGCATCTGACGACCCGTGATAGCCGAGGTCAAGCTCCACATCGCTAAACAGCTAGGGGGCACATCTGATGCAGTCGAGCAATAACGATTGGTCGCTACTACATCATCATCATCAGAGTTATTTCGAAGCCATCGCAAGAGTGTGCGATATTGAGCTGATCCTGAAATAACTTCTGACGGTACGTAACTGACATTCTGCGAAGCCCAGACTCCCTTTTCAAAAAACCCACCTGAGTTTCCAAAATAAGAACCGACAGTTGATACCAGCAAAAAGATCGCAAGAAATCTTGCAGTCTTGATTGCGCTAGCTTTTCTGTTGAAAACTTTTATTAAAACAATACTTACGATTGCAATCAGTATTGGCAAAACGATCGCAAAAGCAAGTTTGTAGTAATTGCTACCGCTATCAACAGTGAAACTCTCGTACGAAATTGGCATACG
>WLFB01000206.1 GCA_009703975.1 Actinomycetota bacterium
CATGGTCGGTTCTGCTCACTTCTACGGCTCGGCTTTCGGCGAGGCAACTCAAAGTAATGCGATGACTTTGTTGATCATCGGTGTCGTGCTTGGTGCAATTTTGCAGATCAATGCGCTTGGAATGCTCGGTGGCACTGCTGCAACAAATAAGTTGCTTTGGCCATACGAGTCTCATAAGAACGCGATGATCACAGGCGGTGTCTTGTGGCTCATCCTCTGGATTGCTTCTGAGGTTTTACTCAAATAATCAATCGTTACGATATAAGTGATGGTTGAGAGGTCTAGCTCCGAAGACTTTGGTGCAAACTCTTGGCTAGTCGAAGAGATGTACGAGCGGTATCGCGACGAACCTGAGACTTTGTCGGCGGCATGGAGAGATTTCTTCAGTGACTACATGCCAGTCGGATCACCAAAAACTGATCCGACTGGCGAGTTAGTTCGGCTTGTCACTGAAAATCTTGATACTGACTCTAAAACAGGTATCAAGTCATCTGAGGGTTCGGCTAAGAGTGTCTCTCAGGTAAAGCAGTCTGTTGAAGTTTCAAAACCCGCAGTTGCGCAAACATCCGACACGAAGTTGCCGGTAGTACAAACACCTATTGAATCTGTCGTACCAGAACCTTTACGCGGTGTTTTTGCTGTCATTGCAGCGAATATGCAGGCAAGTCTTGAAGTGCCGACCGCAACAAGTGTGCGCCAAGTGCCAGCAAAACTTCTTGAAGTTAATCGAAAAGTTATTAATGGCTATCGCGGCCGCAGTGGGGAAAGCAAAGTTAGTTTCACGCATTTGATTGGTTATGCAATAGTTCGAGCAATCGCAGATTCGGCCCCGAGCATGAAGCATGTGTTTTCAGTCGATGATCAAGGCAAGCCACAAATTCAAAAATTTACTCACGTGAATATGGGTTTGGCTGTGGACGTCGATAAGGGTAACGGGCAACGAAGTTTGGTCGTGCCGGTTTTGCGCAACGCAGACACTCTTGATTTCTTCGGGTTTCTGCTTGCATACGAAGACATAATTCGTAAAGTTCGCGCAAATAAATTAGGTCTTGAAGATTTCAAAGGTGCAAACATCAGCCTGACTAACCCGGGCACGATCGGTACTCAACAATCTGTACCTCGTTTAATGGTCGGGCAAGGTGTCATCGTCGGTGTTGGGTCAATTGACTATCCGGCAGAATTTCAAGGCAGCGATCAGCGAACACTTGGTCGACTCGGTGTTTCGAAAGTTGTGACGATTACGAGCACATATGACCACCGAATAATTCAAGGTGCCGAGAGTGGACGGTTCTTAAAATATGTTCACGAGCTGTTGATTGGTGAGCATAATTTCTACGCTGATGTATTCAGTAGCTTGGGCGTTCCTTATCAGGCGGTGCAATGGCGCGAAGATTCAAATTCGCTTGACAGCGAAGATGCACTGCTTGAAAAACAGATGCAAATCGCGACTCTGATTCGAGTACATCGTGTTCGTGGACATTTGATCGCTGATCTTGATCCATTGCATTGGCGCGCACCAGAGATGCCCCGCGAACTTGACCCGGCAACTTATGGTCTGACTCTTTGGGATTTAGATCGCGAATTTTTGACGGGAGGCGTCGGCGGAGTAAGTCGTTCAACGCTCGGCGAATTATTGGGCGTCTTGCGTGATGCCTATTGTCGAACTATCGGTGTTGAATATATGCATATTCACTCAACCGAAGAACAGCGTTGGATTCAAGAGCGATTCGAAGGTCATGGAGTAGGCGAACACATTGTTGATCAACATCGGGTGCTTGAGCGACTGAATGCAGCCGAAGCATTTGAGCGGTTTCTCGCCACTAAATACGTTGGCACTAAACGATTTGGGCTTGAAGGTGCAGAATCATTGATCCCGATGCTTGATGTGATTCTTTCGTCATCAGCAGACAACAACATGCATTCAGCGGTGATTGGTGCTATGCATCGTGGTCGTCTGAACGTGTTAGCAAACATCATGAACAAGGACTTGGAAGAAATTTTTGAAGAGTTCGAGGATCATATTGACCCATCTTCAGTACAAGGATCCGGTGATGTTAAGTATCACCTTGGAAGCGTCGGTGTTTTCGCTTCGCCAAAGGGTGGTTCGCTACCTATTGAGTTGTCAGCAAATCCGAGCCATCTAGAAACTGTTGGACCAATTGTGTTGGGTATGGTTCGATCTGCACAAGACAGAATTGATCCACCTCTCTCGTACAACGTCTTGCCACTTCTGTTGCATGGTGACGCAGCGTTTGCCGGACAAGGAATCGTCGCCGAGGCATTCGCGATGAGCGATACAAGTGGATATCGCGTTGGCGGAACAGTTCATATCATCGTGAATAATCAAATTGGTTTTACTACTTCACCGCAATATGCGCGTTCTTCAAAATATCCAAGTGATGTTGCCAAGACGGTTCAAGCACCGATTTTTCATGTCAATGGCGATGACCCAGAAGCTTGCGTAAGAGTTGCAAATCTCGCTTTTGAATACCGCCAGCGCTTTCACAAAGACGTCGTAATCGACATGATTTGCTATCGCCGTCACGGGCACAATGAAGGTGACGATCCGAGTTACACGCAACCGCTGATGTACAAGGCGATCGCTGAACGTCGAAGTGTGCGCAAACTTTATGTTGAGACTCTCGTAAAACGCGGAGATATCACCCTTGACCAGGCAGAGCAAGCACTCACTGACTATCAAGGCAAATTGCAAGGAGCTTTAGACGCTGCTCGTGCTGCCAAACCGGCTCCGATGAAAGTGCCACCACCGCCGAAGCCAATTGGTGTGGTTCCACACGTTGAGACTGGTGTTGAGCGTTTGACTCTGGATGAAATATTTAATCACTTGTCGGCATACCCGCCAGACTTCAGTGCGCATCCAAAACTAGTGAGACAGTTTGCGCTTCGTGCACAACTTTATAGTTCGCAACAAGATGTTGATTGGGCGACTGCTGAAGCACTGGCTTTTGGATCACTCGTGATTGAGGGGACACCAGTGAGACTCATGGGAGAAGACGCTCGACGCGGTACTTTTAGTCAGCGCCATTCAACGCTTGTTGATTACAACAATGAAGAGCGTTGGGTTCCAATCGATACATTGCCGAATAGTAAGGCGCGATTTTGGGTTTACGACTCTTTGCTTTCTGAATACGCGGCTCTCGGATTTGAATACGGATATTCGCACTCAAACACCGAAGCACTGGTGATGTGGGAAGCGCAATTCGGTGACTTCGTAAACGGTGCTCAGATCGTGATCGATCAGTACATTGTCGCAGCCGAAGATAAATGGGGACAGCAAAATGGTTTGGTTATGTTGCTTCCGCACGGATATGAGGGTCAAGGACCTGAGCATTCGTCAGCTCGACTCGAGCGATTTTTACAAATGTGTGCAGAAGATAATATTCAAGTTTGTTACCCGACAACCGCTGCTCAATATTTTCATATGTTGCGCCGTCAAGTACGCCGTGATTTCCGAAA
>WLFB01000207.1 GCA_009703975.1 Actinomycetota bacterium
CCACGAAGAAATGTTCACACTATTAGTTAAAGATCTCTATAGCAGTTACAAAGATTTACCGCTATGGCTTTATCAAATTCAAACTAAATTTCGTGACGAAGCGCGACCACGTGCTGGTCTGTTGCGAGGGCGCGAATTTTTGATGAAAGATTCTTACAGTTTCGATATTGACGACGAAGGTTTGCAACGCAGTTACGATGCGCACCGCAGCGCCTACTTGAGGACTTTCGACAGACTGGGGCTGCCGTTTGCAGTGGTTTCGGCAATGTCTGGCGCCATGGGTGGCTCAGCATCTGAGGAGTTTTTGTTTCCGTGTGATTCGGGCGAAGACACTTTTGTTAGTTGCGACAGTTGCTCGTACTCAGCAAACACAGAGGCTGTGCGAGTTGGCGAGCCAGCCAAGATTGACTACTCGAATCTCGGAGAATCTGTCGTGTACGACACACCGGCAACGCCAACAATCGCCACTTTGGTTGACTTGTTTAACACTCGTTCTGACTTAAAGCGCGCTGATCGTCAGTGGATTGCCGCCGACACACTCAAAAATGTCATCGTTAATTTGCGCTATCCAGATGGTCGCACCGAGCCGCTTGCAGTTGGTGTGCCCGGTGATCGTGATGTCGACACAAAACGACTTGAAGCACAAGTATCACCAGCCGAAATAGTTGAGTTCACAGAATCAGATTTCGCTGCGAACAAGAATCTCGTCAAGGGCTACATCGGGCCGCAGTCACTCGGGTTGAAGAATTCAAGTGGCATCAGATATTTGCTCGATCGCAGCATTGCAATTGGTAGCGCGTGGATCACCGGCGCTAACGCGCCAGGTCGACACGTTGCTGGTCTCGTAAATGGCCGCGATTTTTCGTGCGACGGCATAGTCGACGCTGCCGATGTTCGCGCCGGAGATTCTTGCCCGAAGTGCGATGCGAAATTACAGATTCGTCGTGGCATCGAGATCGGCCATGTGTTTCAACTCGGTCGCAAATATGCCGAAGCTCTCGGGCTCACAGTGCTTGACCAAAACGGAAAATCACAAGTCGTCACAATGGGTTCTTACGGCATCGGAGTTTCGCGAGCAGTTGCAGCAATCGCCGAAGCCAACCACGACGAAATTGGTTTGAAGTGGCCTTCTGCAGTTTCACCAACTGATGTACACATTGTTGTTGCAGGCAAACCTGGTGATGAAACATCGGCTGCTGGCGAAGCACTCGCAATTGCATTGCATGATCAAAACATGACTGTGTTGCTTGATGATCGTAAAGGTGTATCACCCGGCGTCAAATTTAAAGATGCTGAATTAATTGGCACACCGCGCATTGTTATCGCAGGTCGTGGTGTCGCAACAGGGGTCGTCGAAGTTCGCAACCGCCGCGCCGGAACTTCAGGTGATGTAGCAATCGATGATGCTGCGAAGCACATTGTTGCAATGCCGATAAAATAATTGAGAGAGTAATTAATGACTGCGATCCTTAGCCCCGCAATAAAGCACTATGAATGGGGCGACTTCGCTGCCTTGCCAGATTTGCTCGGTTTACCGCAAGATCAAAAACCTTGGGCCGAACTTTGGTTTGGCACCCACTCTGATGGTCATGCAACATTGCAAACCGCCAATGGTGAAACGCAACTAAAGAATGTTGTTGGCGATCTTCCGTTTTTATTGAAGCTCATCGCGGTCGCAAAACCACTTTCACTACAAACGCATCCAAGCACGGCTCAAGCTCTCGCAGGTTTCGCTCGCGAAAACAATCTAGGTATCGCTCGTACCGCACCCAACCGTATCTATAAAGATGAGGCCGCCAAGCCAGAACTGCTCTGCGCACTTTCTGAATTTCAAATGCTCTGCGGTTTTGCGCCTGTCAACGAGTCGATAGACCGTGTAGAAAAACTTGGCTTAATCGAACTTGCAAAACACTTAAAACTTGATGGATTAGAAAAAACGGTTCATTGGGCGCTCAACGAAAAATCACATCCGACGGCGAAAAATCTGCCGAACCATTTGCAGGCGCTCGAAGCTCTTTACCCGAATTCAGGGGGCGTTCTCGTTGCTCTCTTGATGAACCACATTGTTTTAGCACCTGGTGAGGCTATTTTTCTCGAGCCTGGCAATGTGCATTCATATCTGAGTGGCCTCGCCGTTGAGGTGATGACGAGCAGTGACAACGTAATGCGTGCTGCATTCACTAAAAAACATGTTGATATGAACGAATTTTTAGCAACTGCTAACTTCTTTTCCGAGACACCTAAATTGGTGTCCCCTAATATGGCCTCACACGATGTTGCGCACTATGACATTTCAAGTGCTCCGTTTAGCGTTCAGCGACTCAAAGTGACTAGCGCCATATCGCTTACAGCAGAACATGAAGTTGAAATATTCTTGTGTGTACAAGGACAATCAGGTTCTTTGAACCAAGGCCAAGCGTGCGTATTGCGTCGCGGTGAAAATTTGAGCCTCACTGGGCCATCAATTGTGTTTCGAGTCTGGGGAGATCCGATTATCTGATGTTTCAAATTTTTAAAAGAAAATCTCTAATCGCAAAGTTGCTATTAGTCGCATTTACTTTTGCTGTGTCTATTGGTGCCGGTAGCAGTACCCCATTCACACCAAATACAAGTCCGTCGCTTTTGATTATTGGAGACAGCATTACTTGGGGCTCCGACTATTTCGCAAAGGCTCAGAAACTTGTAGCAGGCGACGGCCAATGGGCGAATGTAGTTGTTGATGGGCAATACTCTCGGCGAGTTGCGTTTCCGACGCCGAACACTTCAATTCGAATGTCTGGTGTCAAGAGTTATTTAAAACTCAAAGCAGCAGGGTTGAACCCAGACGCTGTGATTGTTGCGCTTGGCAGTAACGATGTCGCAATGGAGTCAAAAATTGAAGTTTACGAAAAAATAATCCGAGATTTAATGGACACGATAGGCAATGTGCCCGTAACTTGGCTGACAGTTAATCGACGCGATACGAAAACGATTGCCGCTCGCAGTGTCATATTTAATAACGTGCTAATAAAACTTACGGCCGAATATCCAAACTTGGTTCTCTCAGATTGGTATTCAGTCATCAATTCAAATTTGAAGTTAATGGCATGGGATAAAGTTCACCTCACACCAACTGGATATACAGTGCGCGCTAAGTCGTACCAATCATCGGCACGTGAAATATACGAGCGATATTGGATTGCGACCCTGCCAACTACTACAACTACTGCTGTTACTACAACGACAACAACTGTCGCCCCAGTCGTGCCAGCGGTAACTACTACTTTGCCGATCGAAACCACAACACTCGCGACAACTACAACTATTGCCACAACCACAACGCTGGCTGCAACAACAACTATTGCCGCAACCACTACAACCGTTAAGCCCATCCCTTAACGGAATTTGGATCTCTGGCTTGGCGAACAAAAACTTTCTGTAGCCAACAGTAAGTAGTTTTATTTGATGGCTTGCTCTGAGCCGACCAGCGCGTAGAC
>WLFB01000208.1 GCA_009703975.1 Actinomycetota bacterium
CTAATTGATTGGCAAAGTTGACCATTATTTCTGCGGCCTGCTCAAAGTTCTCTGCGGCGAAAACATTTGAACCAATGTGACAATGAATACCGACAAAGTCGACGCTCGCCGATGATCGCACAAGATCAACAGCGCGCTGCGCGTCACCATTGCGCAAATTGAAACCAAACTTTGAATCATCTTGACCAGTTGAGACAAACTCGTGGGTGTGCACCGCCACGCCAGGAGTAATTCGCAATTGAATTCGCGCTCGAGGTAATCCCTGCCTGTGCAGTTCGTCTAGACGATCTAGTTCGTCAAAGTTATCGACAACGATGTGGCGAACTTTGGCCTCAATTGCCATCTTGAGTTCTTCAATGCTTTTATTGTTTCCGTGCAAAACACAAGCAGTACCCGGCACACCAGCGTGCAATACAACGAATAATTCGCCGCCAGTTGCGACATCAAGCATTAGACCTTCTTCATGCGCCAATCGTGCCATTGCCCCGCACAAAAATGCTTTCGTTGCGTAGACGACTTGGTTTCTGCCAAAAACTTCTACCGCCTCTCGGCATCTAGCGCGAAGGTGCTCTTCGTCGTATACGAAAACGGGGGTACCAAACTTTTCGGCAAGTTCAACAACGTCACAGCCGCCAATTTCAAGACGGCCTAATTTATTTTCAACTGCTGTGTCTGGCAGCAAATGCTTGGCGATGCGACTCACATTTGCTCCGGTGCTTCAATACCAAGCACTCCGAGGCCCGCCTGCATCACTCGTGCAGTTAGATCACAAAGCATTAATCGGCTGTTTCGTTGATCTTGCGAATCTGCTTTAAGCACCGAGCACTGCTCATAGAACGAAGAGAAACTTGATGCCAAGTCGTAGAGATAAGTACACAATCGATGCGGACTGTACTTATCTAGAGTGTCCCAAAAAGCAGAATCAAATTGAAGCACTCGCATGGCAAGTTCTCGCTCTGCTGTGTGCTCGATTATTGGCGTCACATTACGCACACTTTTGCGTTCAATATTTGCACGTCTAAAGATGCTACAAATTCGTGCGTGCGCATACTGCAAGTATGGCGACGTGTTGCCATCAAACGAAAGCATTCGATCCCAATCAAATGTGTAATCTTTGATTCGGTCAGTCGAAAGATCTGCATATTTAACTGCGCCTATTCCGACGATTCGAGCAATCTCACTTTGATTTTCAACCGATAGTTCTGGGTTTTTCTCGGCAACTGCCGCCGCAGCGCGTTCAACAGCCTCAGTTAGCAACGCATCAAGTTTGATCGTGTCGCCACTACGAGTCTTCAACATTTTGCGATCGGCACCCAGCACGTTGCCGAAAGCGACATGAACCATTTCTCTCGGTTTTTGCAACCAACCAGCTTGTTTGGCTACTGCTGACACCATTTGCAAATGTTGTGCCTGAGGTGAACCGACCACATAAAGCAAAAGCGATGCATCAAGTCTTTCAACACGGTCAATTACACATGCAAGGTCACTAGTCGCGTAGTTATAACCACCATCAGTTTTACGAATGATTAACGGCAACGGTTGATTCTCGCGATTTGTGAACCCCTCGGGGAATACAACATCCGCACCATCGCTATTCGTGAGCAACCCAAGATCAGATAGTCGTTTCGCAACTTGCGGTAGTAGCGAGTTATAAGCGCTCTCACCCATCACATCTGAATCTTGCAACATCACACCAAGAGTTTCGTAGATAATCTGAAAATATCTCGTACTTTCGGTAACTAAAAGTTTCCAAAGTCGAAGCGTCTCGGCGTCACCGCCCTGTAGCGCAACAACCCGAGTGCGCGCTCGGGTTTGAAACTCTTCAGATTCATCAAACTTTTTTCGCGCACTGCGATAAAACGAATCTAAGTCTCCGATTGAAAGTTCTTCAGCGGCGCTTGTCTCTCCTAAGTCAACAAGATGTTCGATCAACATGCCAAACGGTGTGCCCCAGTCACCAACATGGTTCTCACGCACGACAGTGTTGCCCACATACATCAGCATTCGCACGAGTGCATCGCCTATAACGGTCGAACGCAGATGCCCAACATGCATTTCTTTGGCAACATTGGGCGCCGAATAATCGATTACGACGCGACGCGACGCGGGTGCGCTAGCCACACCAAGTTTCTCGCTGCCGCTTGCGACCACTAGCTCGCGAGCTAAAAATTCATTAGCAAATGTAAGGTTGATAAATCCGGGCCCAGCAACTTCTGTTGCGCTGCAGATATCTTGCAACTCTGCAACTTCAAGAACTTTGACTGCGATGTCTCGCGGCGCTGCACCCATTGCCTTGGCAAGTGCCAGCGAGCCATTTACTTGTGCATCAGCGCGATCACTTTGGCGAACTGCCGTGTCGATACCAACGGCTTTTTCTCCACCAACTTTGGCGAAGGCAGCTGCAATACGCTGCGCTACTAAACCAACCGGATCTGCCACCCTTTCATTGTTGCCGAGATAGCACCACGAAACGCGCTGATTTGTTGAGTATCTTCTGGTTATTGGGGCTTGCTGGCTACAAGTACGAGATTTTTGCCAACTAATCGGCCGCGCATGATCTTGTGCAAAATCAGTGAGAGCGGAAGAATCGCTTTGTTATAAAAGCCCGATGATGAACCAGTCACTACTCGGCGACGTAATAATTTATAGACAATTAAATAAGGGATTATGCCAACGACCTCAAAATAATCTAGTGACACGAGTTTAAAACCTGACTTTGCCGTAACTTCTCGAAGCAGTTTCTTTGTGTACCTGCGAACATGACCAGTTTCGGCATCTATCTGCGAATAAAGCCACGGAAGTGCCGGCACATAAACCAACAGTTTGCCACCTGGTTTTAGCACTGCTTTGGCTTTATTGAACTCACCGAGATCATCAGCGATATGTTCCATCACGTTCAAATAAATTACTGTGTCAAAAACTTTTTTACGTTCGGCAAGTTGTCGATACGCATCAACCGAGCCACCGATTATCACTTCAATATCGTCTGCTGACGAAAATCGTGGTGAAATCTTTTTTGCCAAAACAGGCTCAGGCTCGACGGCTGTTACCGATGCACCGCACTGCACTAGCCAGTGAGCGATTGCTCCTGTGCCAGAACCAATCTCAAGAACATGATCGCCAATATGCGATCCAAATAGCGACTCAATCGCGGGGATGCTCTCATCTTCATTGTAAAAATACTTATTTTCGTCAACTAGTTCGCCAACTTTTTGAGCAGTGATATCGCTTTGCTTGAACGCAGATTCTTCAGAATTCATGAATTAATTTTTGACGCACGAACTAACTGCGTCAACAATTACCGCGAAAGCCGCGTCGGCATCAATTGTCTCAAGAACTTGTGTGTTGGCTTTCGTTCGCGACTTCACATGACGGTCATCAATTACCGTCATTCCACGCGTATGACTTCCATCAAGTTCAACTGCAACGTGTGTTTCTTTCGAAGTAAACAATTGAGGATGAGTTAAAGCCAACA
>WLFB01000209.1 GCA_009703975.1 Actinomycetota bacterium
ATAAATTTGTTGTAACTCACGATCGACAAGATGTAGAGCAAATATGTGACAGAGAGATTCATCTCAACTAGTAGTATTTTGTGATGAGCAAATTTCCACTTGATGCCTTTGCCGATGTTGTGGCGGCGAATTCGAAGTTTGTTTCGTCGTTTGAAGATGAACACCTAACAGGCACAGCCCGTAAAGGTTTGGCGATTGTCACTTGCATGGACTCGCGGATAACCCCACTTGCGGTTGTCGGCATGAAGTCGGGTGATGCAAAGATTTTGCGAAACGCTGGCGCGCGTGTAACTGACGACGTTTTGCGTACTTTAGTTTTAGCGACTTATCTGCTGGCTGTTGATCGAGTTTTAGTCATGCCCCACACCGACTGTCGTATGGCGAGTGGCGATGAAGAGTCGATTCATGCGAGCATCGAAAGCAAGCATGGCATCAACACCCGAAGCGTCGAATTTAAAATGGTGACAGATCAGCGAGCGGCTCTAGCCGCTGACGTAGAGAGCATTCGCGCGTATTCAATTTTGCCAAAGAAGTTGGTCGTCGCTGGCGCGATCTTCGATGTGCACACTGGAAAGCTCGAACTAATCGACTGCTAATAGAGAATTTTGACGCCGATTGCTGAGAGTGTGGCGATAAGTAGCCAAGAAATCAAACCAAGAACGAGTGGGCGAGAGCCGATGCTGCGGAGCTTGCGCGCGTCAACGCCTGCACCAAGACCAACGAGAGCGCTTGCCAGCAACGACTTCTCGATCCACTTTGCATCGCTGAGTACCGCCTTGGGAATATCAAAAAGTGAGTTCAGCGAGATCGCTACCAAGAAGCCGACGACGAACAACGGCACCAACGGCGGAAGCTTGACAGCATTCGCTGTTGCGTTCTCGTCAATCATTTGAGAGCTAGCAGTTTTGCGTCGGCGGGCAAAACTAACGCCAGCAACCATCGGGGCAAGCAACATCACGCGAGTGAGTTTTACGACGATGGCTGCGTGTTGGGCTTCTTGGTTACCTGTTGAAGCAGTAGCGACAGTCTGAGCAACATCGTGCACGCTTGCCCCGACCCAAGAACCAAATTGTGCACCGGAGAAGCCGATTATCTCGGCGAATGCTGGCAATAAGAAAATTGCAAGAGTGCCGCAAATTGTGACGAGTGCGATTGCGTAAGCCATGTCGTCATCGTCGGCATCACTAACTGGTCGCATCGCGGCGATTGCCGAGGCTCCGCAGATTGAAAAACCAGTGGCGACAAGCAGACTTAATCCATGTGAAAGCCCAAGCTTTTTGCCGAGCCACTGAGTGCCAACAAACGTGATTGCAACGACGAAAGCAACGAGAAGCAAGCCTGGCGCACCTAGTTCGCGAACTTGAGAGAATGAGAGCTGTAAGCCAAGAAGCACAATGCCGAGGCGTAGCAAGCTGCGAGCCGCAAAACGCAGACCACTACGACACCGATCTGGAATCAAGCCAAGATTTGAAATCAATCCACCCAGTACGACTGCGACTACAAGCGGAGAAAGCACGATCGGCGTATTTCTCTTAACGACTGACTCAACCCCGAACGCAACGGTAGCTACTACCGCAACAAGCCCGAGGCCTGATAAATCTTTGCTACTAATCATCGCTCTCAGAGGTTAGTTGCAAAAATAAAAGAGCCCCAGCCGAAGCTGGGGCTCTCTAACTTCTTTACGAAATCGAAATTAGGCTTCTTTGTAACCCTCTGCCTTTGAGCGTGCGATTGCGATGCCCAAGATTAGAAGACCATAGCCAGGCTTCGCCAAAACGTCGGCGATTGTGTAACCAACCTGGATCAGTGTCGACGAATCTGCTGGCTCAAGACCAATTGCTTTGGCCAAGAAACTCTCGCTGTCACCCAAAAGGTAAGCAATTGGGTAAACCGACCAAGTGATCAACAAAATGTAACGAAGGTTGTTGAGTTTCTTGCCGATTTCTCCGCTCTGACCCTTGAGTGCTTGTCCAACTTCACCTGCGAACAATGTCCAGAGGATGTAGACAAAGAAGATCATCGAAATGACCCACCAAATAATGTTCGCGTTGCTTCCAACTTTTGCTGTTTCGCCTGGGTATCCAGTTGCAATCATTAAAATTGCGGCTACAGCGAGTTTTGTTGTTACGCCCTTCGCTTTTTCTTTGGCGATGCCGGAGACAACTACCAATTCAGCCACAAGTAGTGGAACTGTCAATAGCCAGTCTGCGTATCGGTAACCTTCGTTCCAAGGTGCTTTTTCTGAGAAGTTAGAGAACATTCTCCAGTAGTGATAAGCCGCGATTCCGCAAATCATTGCCGACATTGTGACGGCACTGCGATAAGCAGGAGAAACTCGACTTCGTGAGACCAGGTAGTAAACAAACGAGATTGCCATCGCTGCAACAGCGAAAGAAAACGCGTTGTAAACCAACTGGTCGTTACTTGTTGTAAGTACTTCCATTGTTTTACCCCTATTTTTGTAATTTCAATAACGGCTCCGAGACCTTTTGATCTCTTCTTAAAGCCTTCCCAAGCATGCCACAAAATGGGGTTTAGCACTAATCATTTGGTTGGCGAGATAAATGAACTTTAGGCAAACCGATTCATGGATAGCCTCAAAATATGGCAAATATCGCGTCTGTAGTGCGGCGCAAAGTGGCCAACTGGACAGTCACTGCGGTTCGCAAAGATGGCTCGTTTGCATCAAAACCAGATGTTTTAGTCACCGAAGAACCACTCGAAATTCGCGCCGAATCGCCCTCACAACAGGCACAGCCAGTTGCGGTAACAATGCGCACACCAGGTCATGACTTCGAACTCGCAGTTGGGTTTTTGTTTACCGAGGGGATGATAAAGCGCTCAGATGATGTGCGCACCGTGCGTTATTGTCAGTTGCCAGATACTGCCGAGCAACAATTTAATGTTGTAACTGTCAGTCTCAGTGCGCCGTTTGACGAAGCTCTTTCGCGTCGGGGGATGGTTACATCAGCTAGTTGCGGTATCTGCGGTACAACATCAATTGAGCAACTCACTCAAACGGTCAGTCGAATTGATTCAAAAATTGGTCCTGTGATGTCATCTACGATGCTGATTTCTTTGCCTGACATTGTTCGCCAGGCTCAACCAACGTTTGAGCGCACTGGTGGTCTGCATGCGGCAGGTTTGATCGATGCGAAAGGTGTCGCAATGTGTGTGCGCGAAGACATCGGGCGGCACAATGCAGTTGACAAAGTGATCGGCAACGCTGTGCTTGAAAATAAACTACCGATAAGCGATCACGCGCTAGTGGTTAGTGGGCGATTGTCGTTTGAAATTATTCAGAAGGCGGCGATTGCGGGCATCGCATTCATCGCAGCAGTCGGGGCGCCATCAAATCTCGCAGTTCAAACAGCAGACGATCTCGGCATCACGCTTGTTGGCTTTGTGCGTGACGGCACGGCAAATATCTATACGCACAAACATAGAATCACCGACTAGATAGCCTTAACTTC
>WLFB01000021.1 GCA_009703975.1 Actinomycetota bacterium
CAGATATTGCGTTCTGGGGCAATATCGATAATTGAACTTGAAGAGATCGGCAAAATCAAGATCGCTCAGTCTGATGGCATTTCTCGAGCTTCGGGAATGCTCGAAAAGCATTATGCACCAAACTGCCAGGTTGAACTCGTAGATAGTTCGCAACAGGCTCTGCAACGTTTTGATGAGATTTCTGATCAGGGATTGACGGCTGAAATCATTGATTTTCAAGATGATTTAGAAATGTATGCGAAGCAACTTTATGCACGATTGCGTCAAGCCGACGAGCGAAAAATTCATACGGTTCTGGCTGTTATGCCCAGCAAAGGTGGCTTGGGTGATGCGATTCGAGACCGGCTGATCAAGGCCGCTGCATCGAATTAGGGCTTGTATTTCGTTTTGAGTCATTTGTTATAACTTTCGATAGTTGCCAAAGTTCATGGGGTTCAATACCCTTAGAAGTTCCTAACTAATGGCCAGCATCCCGCTGTCCTACTCCTAGGGGGAGAAAAATAAATGAAGAAAACTACAGCGAAACGCTTCAGCGCGCTTGTTGTTGGTCTCAGCCTTTTGGCTGCGGCTTGCGGCGGCTCCGATGCAGCAACAGAAGACACAACAGCAACCGCTGAGACTGCAGCACCTGCTGCATCAGGTGGGGAGTTAGCTGGAATGAAAGGTACAACTCCACTTGTTGAGTTGACTCCAGAGTTCAAAGATGCAGTCAATGCATTTTGGACAGGCAAAGGCAACGAAGCACTTGTTGACTTCAACTACACAGCAGAATCATTTGACGCTGTAATGTTGATCGCACTTGCAGCAGAAGCCGCAGGAACAGATGGCAGCGCACTCGCTGACCAACTTGTTGCTGTTTCAAAAGATGGTACTAAGTGCACAGCAGCCACATGGGCTGATTGTCTTGCAACAATCAAAGCGAAGGGCGACGTCGACTTTGACGGTTTCTCTGGTCCAAACACATTGAATGGTAACGGCGAGCCACTTGAGGCTTCGTACGGCATCCTTCAATTCGGTGCAGACAATCGTCTTGATAGCACTCTTACTACATATCAACTTGCAAATGCTCCAGAATCTGCAGTATTGCCACTTTCAAAGACTGAAGTTACTCGTAAGGGTAATGGAGTTCTTAAAATCGGTGGACTTCTTCCAGAAACTGGCAACCTCGCATTCCTTGGCGCTCCAATGATCGCTGGTGTTGAGTACGCAATTGATTACCTAAACAAGGCCGGCGGCGTTCTTGGCAAGCCAGTTGAGTACAGCGCAGGAGATTCCGGCGACACTTCAACTGACACAGCCAGCGTGACTGTTGATCGATTGCTCGCAGAAGGTGCAGACGCCATTATTGGTGCAGCATCATCTGGTGTATCGCTCACAGTTATCGACAAGATCACTGCAGCAGGTGTAATTCAGTTCAGCCCAGCGAACACTTCGCCGAAGTTGACTTCATACGCCGACAAAGGTCTCTTCTTCCGTAACGCACCACCGGATGACCTCCAAGGTGCAGTACTCGCAGAAGTAATCGTCGCTGACGGAGCACAGTCTGTTTACATCTTGGCGCTTGACGATGCTTACGGCACCGGACTTGCAACAGTTGTAGAAGAAGTTCTTACAGCAGCTGGTGTAAAAGTATTGGGCAAGAAAATCTACGATCCAAAGGCAACAACATTTGATGCCGAAGTCGGAGAAGTTGTTGCTGCTAACCCAGACGCAATCGTCTTGATTACATTCGATGAGGGCTCACGTATTCTCCGCACAATGGTGGAGAACGGCGTTGGACCAACAGCGAAGAAGGTCTATGGCGTTGACGGAAACATTGGTAACGCACTCGGCGAGAACTTTGACGCTGGTAAGTAATCAATAATTCCAAAGATTAAATGTTCAGGCCCCGGGCGAAAGCCCGGGGCCTTTTCATTTGTACAAGAATTATCAATTTTCTAGCAACCTCAAAAGGTTGAAGATTTCAGCCGCCAGTTGATTTGGCGAGTGTGCCGAGATACAACTTGATTACGTTCGGGTCTGTCAAAAGATCTTTGCCGGTCCCCGTGTAGGCGTTCTTACCTTGGTCTAAAACGTAGGCGCGATTCGAGACTTGCAAACATCTGCGAGCATTCTGCTCAACCATCAATATCGCGATGCCTTCAGCATTGATCTTCTTACACTGAATAAACACTTCATCTTGTAGCACTGGTGATAATCCTGCAGATGGTTCATCAAGTAACAACAGTTTTGGCTCCATCATCAGTGCCCGGCCCATAGCGACCATCTGACGCTCTCCGCCTGAGAGCGAACCAGCCTTTACCAATGCGCGTTCAAGTAACCGAGGGAAAAGTGTCGAAACATATTCAAATCGATTCTTAAAAACTGATGGTTTAAGAAAACAACCCATCTCAAGGTTTTCAGTGACTGTAAGACTTGGGAATACATTTCGATTTTGCGGCACATAGCCAACGCCGCGCTCAACTAATTCGTGTGCTTTGAAACCTGTGATGTTTAATTCGCCTAAGTTGATTTCTCCACCACGAACTGAACATTCACCTAAAATCGCTTTAAGTACAGTCGACTTGCCGGCACCATTTGGTCCGATGACTCCAACGAATTCACCTTGATCTACGGTGATGTTGCAACCATTTAAGATATTTACTTCAGGGATGTACCCGGCAATTAGATCTTTTACATCGAGAACCGAACTCATATTTGTACCTCATCCAAGAGAGATGACCCTTGGTGTAGGCCAAGATATGCCTCGACAACTCTTTCGTTATTTGAAATTTGACTTGGCGTACCTTCAGCGATGACTACTCCTTCTGCCATCACTACAACCCAGTCTGCAACGTCGTTGACCATATCCATATCGTGCTCGACGAAAAGTACAGTCATTCCATCATCGCGTAATCCCCTGATGTGTTCATTCAAGCTTTGTTTCAGTGCTGGGTTAACTCCAGCCATTGGCTCATCTAGCATCACGAGTTTTGGCTCCGTCATCAGCGCTCGTGCCATCTCTAGCAATTTACGTTGACCACCAGAAAGTGTGCCGGCGTATTCATTGCGCATGTGATCCATTTTGAAACGTTTCAACAGAGCATCAGCACGTTCTTCGATTTTGGCTTCTTGAGATTTCCATAAATATGGCAATAAACCATTCCACCACTTCTCGCCCACTTGGTGCATAGCGCCCAGTTTCATATTTTCAATGACTGACATTTTTGTCAAACTTTTAGTCAATTGAAATGTCCGGACCATTCCCATACTGGCAGTTTGATGTGCTGCAACGCGCGACATGTTGTGCCCGTCAAAACGCCACTCACCGACATCGGGTTTATCAAAACCAGAAAGAAGATTGAATAACGTTGTCTTGCCAGCTCCGTTAGGGCCGATCAATGCTGTAATTGAACCTCGTTGTACTTCAATATGTGAAACATCTACAGCAACTACTCCGCCGAAGTGGCGTCGAACACCGTCTGCTACCAAAATTGGATCGGGCTTAGAAACACCCGGTGTTGAATCAATTGTCGCTAACGCCGCACGAACTGTTGTTGCGAGTTCACCGTATTTTCGTTCAGCGTCCATCGAGCGCCATTTCTTGTCGGTTACCGAAAAGCCCTTGTGGCCTGAAAACAATTAACAGCATCAATCCGATGCCGACGAACATGTAGTTGACAGCGCCGACCTGATTGCTCTCGATAATTGTTACACCGCTAATTCGTAATGGTCCGTTGCGAGTCATCTCACGCAAGACATTGTCGGAGAAGACAAATAACAACCAAAACAACATCGAGCCAACGACTGACCCTGCGACCTTTGCCAGACCACCCAAGACGAGTGCAGTGAGAATATAGAACGTCACCATTCGGCTGTAATTATCTGGTTGAACAGATCCACGATCGAGCGCCAAAATCATTCCTGCGAACATTCCGATAACGCCACCAATTACAAGCGCTTGCATCTTGTATGCGTAGACGTTCTTTCCGAGGCTTCGCACCGCATCTTCGTCTTCGCGAATACCTTTAACAACTCTGCCCCAGGGGCTGCGCATCAACTGCCAAGTGAACAGTGAGAAGATCCCGACCAATCCCCAGCCAATAAGGATTGTGTAAAGCGAATATCCCGTATACGTAAAAGGCCCAAATCCATATTCTTTACCTGGTTCAAAAGGACTGAGATCGCGATACTGGCTACTGAAACTGCTGATGCCCTCGGTGCCACCAAAAACTTTTCTGAATTTGACCGAGCGCACAAATAGTCGCACAATCTCTGCGGTTGCAATCGTGACAATTGCTAGATAATCGGCTCGCAGCCGCAAAGTTGGAATACCAACAATTAGCGAAAGAATTATTACAAAAAATATTCCAAGTGGAATACCCCACCACAGACCTACACCAAAGTATTGCGCCGTCATACCTAAGCCGTATGAACCACAGGCCATAAATGCGGCCTGACCAAAGTTGAGCATGCCCGTATAACCGAAATGAATATTTAGACCCAACGCAGCAATCGCAAAATAGATTGCGTCAACTCCGATTGATGCTCGAATCGTATTTTCGATGATCTTTATTAAGTCCACGTCAACCAACCCTTTGACTTCTGCCAAAAATACCTTGCGGGCGAACGATCAGCACCAAAATCAGAATAAACAAGGCTGGTGCAACCTTCAACTCACTTGGGATGAACAGTGCGGACATTTCAACAAAAATACCGATGAAAAAACCACCTACGAGCGCGCCATATGCAGAGCCGAGGCCCCCGAGTGTGATGCCGGCAAACATTAAGAAAACCAAATCTGAACCCATTGAAAAACTGACCTGTTCATCTAAGCCTCGAAAAATACCGCCAGTTGCAGCCAACGCGCCACCGGCAAACCAAACTATGCGGATTACTTTTTGTGTATCAATACCCGTTGCGGACGCAAGTTGCACGTTGTCACTAACAGCACGAATTGCTTTACCCAGCCTTGATCTTTGCAATGAAAATGCTACCGAAAGCAAAATAATTATCCCAAGAATTGCAGTTGTCAAATCTCTTGGCGTAATACCGATTGGACCAATCTCAAGATTGACTTGCTTTGAGAAACTAGTCAATTGTTTTGTGCGCCCACCGAATAGAAATAGAAACAAATTGATCAGCATCAGTGATAGACCAAGCGACACGACCAATTGCGAATTAGAACCGATACCGCGTTTTGTCAAACGGGCAAAAATACCCCAGTTGATAAGCAGCCCGAAACATCCCCCCAACAAAATCACAAGCGGTCCAGAAATCAGAATCGGAATATTTAGATGGACGTTAAAGAAAAACGCCAAGAGTGCACCAAACGTAACCATCTCGCCGTGAGCGAAATTCGTTACACCCGTGGTGCCGATAACTAGTGAGAGTCCAACCGAACACATTGCGATAATGATTCCGAGACGAATACCGTCAGTTAATCTTTGCAGATAGCGCTCTATTTCGGTTGAGCCAGAAACGCCACTGTCACCCGTAAAAAAAGTGACTCGTTTTGTGTTTGTCGTAAACAAAACTTGGTCGACCTTGACTTGCGCTTTAGCGGCGTCAATGAGCGTGAGACCGTTAGGCAGTGAAGTTGTGTCGATGTCAATTAAATAGTTGTCACGTGTCGGTACTGCAACTTTGCAGAGTCCATCTGCACCAGTTATGCCTTCGCCGATCAAAGTGCCGTCAGATGTTGTGACTTTGATAGATGCCCCGGCAACTGGTGTTCGCTCTGGCACATCGTTAACCAAAACCTGGTTTTGCACACTGGCGATAATAAAAAATTCGCCATCATCTGCTGCGCTTACCGAACTTGATGCGAAACCAAGACCCGCAACAGTTGAGCAGATCACGGCTAATAAAACTTTGAGCCAGATGTGACCAACGCCAGGACCAGTTTGCTTCAACATCGTGGCTCTAATCTAAGCACAATTTACGAAATCTTTGGAAGTTTTGAGTTCCAATACAAATCGAGCGCCCCAAGCCACACAGCCACGGATAGAGCGACATGAACAGCGACCAGCAACACTGGTAGCCCAGAAAAGTATTGAACGTAACCGATTAACCCTTGCAAGAAGCCAATGGCGAGAAATCGCTCAAGTGGATGAGCCAGAATGCGCCAAGATACCTGATCTCTTCGGCTCATCAAAAACAGGACCAATGCCGTAATGAGGCAGATGATCACTGTGATGCTGTGAATCTTTGCGGCTGTGTTTATCGCCAAGCGGATTCGAATCGCGTTTTCGTCACCTGCATGTGGTCCGGAGCCAGTTACCACCGTGCCTGTGACGACTGCCGAGCCGGTCAGAAACAAGACGATACGCACCAGCAACAGAATTTTCGAATTAGATATTTCTGGTTCACGACGCGGCAAAACAGTTTCTTCGGTTCGAAATATTCTTGCATGCTGAAGCAACATGTAGGCATTGCTCATCAGCACCATACTCACCAAAAAGTGCGCAATATTTGAGAACGGATTTAACCCAGTCAGCACAACTAGGCCCCCGAGTAAAACTTGGGCAAGAACGCCGATGACGAGTCCGATAGACATGGCGACTAGATCGCGACGCTTTGGTCGTAATTTAACCGAAAGCAAAACCGCGAGAATTACGCTCGCCGCAACAACACCCGTGAACAGACGATTGACTTGCTCAATAGCTGCGTGTGAGTTCGACACATCAACAAACTTTGATTCACTACAACGTGGCCAATCCGCACAGCCCAACCCTGAGCCTGTTAGTCGTACCAACGATCCGGTGATGATTATCAAATAGAGTGAAGCGAATGCAGTCTGCGCAACTCGAAGAAAGCCTTTTGGTGTGATACTTAACTTACGCATGACTAGTCATTTTCTATCAGTAAAATCATCTGAGTTTCGGCCATGCCCCAAGCAAAGTATCGTGCGCAAGAAGTGAAAAAAGAAACAGTTGAGCAACGTCGCATTGAGATTCTTGAGGCTACCTGCGACGTAATCATTGAACGAGGTTTTGCCGGTACGCGTGTGGCTGATGTCGCAAAGCGACTCGGAGTTTCAAACAGCCTTATTCATTATCACTTCGCATCTAAAGAAGAATTGTTGGCGGCAGCTTTTGAACATTATGCAAATAAAGACCTCGCCGATATGCAACGCGACAGCGCATCGGCGCCCACGGCAGTAGCAAAATTGTGGCGACTGATTGAGAGTTACGTGCCTGAAGGTAGTGACGACGTCGAGTGGATGTTATGGATTGATGCTTGGGGCGAAGCATTAAGGAATCCAAAAATGAAACCGATTAGTCAAGAGCTCGACGCGCAATCAATCGCTGTATTCGAAAAAGTTCTTCGAGCAGGTAACGAATCAGGCGAGTTTCACTGTGTTCACCCTCGCGAATCTGCGACTCGTATCTCAGGCTTGATTGACGGATTGGCTGTGCAATATGCCGCTCATGAAGGGGTACTCAAACGCAAAGAATTTATTCGGCTGATGAGGCAACTTGCGGCGGCAGAGACCGGCTTATCACCAGACGACATTCGTGACTCACGGAGATCACCAAAATCACTAAATGGCACAACTAAACAAAATGACGAAGATGCTCCCCGACCTGCTTCTCTTGCCACTGACTTTGATTTGCGCCAGTTAATAACGATGTATGCCGACGCGTTAAGTCGTTCAGAGATTGACTCGGTAATGCGATATTTCACTGACGACGCTGTGATCAGTGTCAATAACGCTGATGCATTGAATACTCCCGAGCAGATTCGTCAAAGTTTTATTGAGCAGTTTTCGGCCAATGAATTGATTATTGAAGTTCCACTAGTCATGGCATTTTTTGCAGACGAAGGCAATGGCACGGCATACGGAAACCTGACAATTGAGCGGCGTCAAAGCAAAGCAGGCGCAAAGCCGGTAATCGACTTGGTCCGCGGAGTCGATACTTTTCGCCGTACATCAAATGGCTGGCGATGTAATCAGCGCCAGCGAACCACTATCTAAGAGACTCAGAGAACTCGATGCCAATTGAATTTGAAGAAGCAACTGCCGAGGCTTTTGCCCTGATCAACAACTTAGAAACGTTCGTCAGAGCGGTTCTTTCGGGCCGTCGCAGAAATATGATGCCCGAAGCTGAAAAAATTGAAATCAGGCCGGTCAAACTTAAAGATGAGATTAAATTACAGATGATTGAACTCTCTGGAACGAGTTCTAAAACAGTAAACCTTGATGTTGGGTCAGAGATAGTCAAGAAATTAATGAACTCGGGTTTCGCCAACATTTTGATCGAATCTGTTTCGCAATCAATGACAATCAGATTTACAAAGAAAGGCGATGCCCAGGTTTTCGTTGAGCAGTCAAAAAAGTCGCAATCGCTAGATCACGATAAGCACAAGTCGAGATTGCTTGACCCTAGCGATTCGTTTCTTCGCGAAGTTGGTATCTCTGATGCACAAGGACGCATCAAGCCGACAAAGCAAGACAAGTATCTTCAGGTTGAAGAGTTTCTTCGAATTCTTGCTCCGACGCTAAAGAATGCGATCGAATCTGGTCATATATCAGTCGACGATGACAAGCCAATTTCGATCGTAGATCATGGATGTGGCAATGCATATTTGACATTTGCGGCGCATCAGTACTTGATAAGCACGCATCACAAAATCAAAGTAATTGGAATTGATTTGCGTGAGCAATCGAGAATTCGAAACATTGCGATCGCAAGTCGGCTCGAAATTTCTGATTCGATCGAGTTTCGAGCTGAGAAAATTTCAGAGACCGATATTCCGGCTGCAGATATAACCATTGCACTGCACGCTTGTGACACGGCAACCGACGATGCAATTGCATGGGCGATCAACAACAACTCAAAGTTATTGCTGATCGCACCGTGTTGTCATCATGATCTTCAGACACAAATACGAGAAGTACCTGAGCCATGGTCAACAATCACCAAACACGGAATCCTTAAGGAGCGCCTTGGCGACATGTTGACAGACGCTCTTAGGGCCCAAATTTTGCGCTTGATGGGTTACCGCACTGAGATTATTGAATTCGTTGGCGACGAGCACACACCGCGAAACCTGATGATTCGGGCGGTTAAGACGGGTGCTCGCCCAGAGCAAAATGAGTTCGAGCGCTACCAAGAAATGCTCAAACTCTGGAAGATCGTGCCAAAACTCAGTGAATTGGTCCAAATACCGCTCTAATTGTGTTCATATAAACACTTTAAGTAACTAAAAAAGTCCTTGATTTAGGCACTTTATACTCGGTTGTCTTGTTTCATCACTCTGAGTGGTGGAATACACATTTTAAGTGAGAAATATCTCAAGTTTATTTATCTAGTGCCGATCCCTTAATCGGATCTCGAAAGAGGTCCGATCTCACAAGGGAGCACATATGTTACGAATTAATGGTCGGATCCTTAAATCCGTTATCTCGGTTGTTGCTGGGTCAATTCTCAGCCTTGCCATGTCAACTACGGCTGTCAATGCAGCTACAGAGTCCTTGCCAGTTTTAGGCGACTCTGGTGCTTCAGTAATTCAACTTCAAGAGGCACTAATTTCTCGTGGGTTCACTCTTAAGGGTGGCGCTGATGGCGTCTTCTCAACCACGACTCGAAACACACTCAAGAGTTTTCAACGTATCGTCGGATTCAAAGCCACTGGAACTGTTGATGAGCGAACCGCAAAGTTTCTCGGATTAGTAGCGCCGAAACAACTTGACTCAAAGGCTTTGCCAGTTGCAGGAACAAAGAGTGAAGAAGTGTGGTCACTTCAGCAGGCTCTTGCAAATAATGGCGTTCCGGTTAAGGGTGGCGCCGATGGCGTATTTGGTTTAGCTACCAAAATTGCGATTGCGAAATTTCAATCAGCTAAATCTCTGCCAATCACACAAATTTTAGACACGGCTACTGCTGCAGCACTCGGATTAATTTCAGAAGCGGCCGTAGAAAAAACCGTAGTGTCTACTGGAGCAGTAAAGGCTGCGGCCCAACCAGTGGTTGTTAGTGCAACGGTTACAAGTAACGAGATGTTAACGATTGACACTCTTCCAACACGTGGTCAGAGAAGTGACGCGGTTCGTCTCGTGCAAGAAAAATTGATCGCAAATTCGATCGAAGTTAAAGGTGGCGTTGATGCAATTTTCGGTCTTGCAACTTCAATTGCAATCGCTTCATTTCAAACGAGTCGTGGCCTCAAAGTAACTTCGGCGATTGATCTCCCTACTGCTATTGCGCTTGGTGTTCTACCTGATATGGCTACTCTCGGAATTCCACAAATCAGTGTTTTCCCATCGCAAGGTCGTTGCAGTTTTGCTGATACTTGGCAACAATCTCGACCTGGTGGACGCTTTCACGAAGGTGTTGACATTATGGGTGTTAAAGGTCTAGCTCTGTATGCGGTTGTTGACGGCACGATTACGAAAATGTATGGAGCTGATGCTGTATTGAGTGGAAATGCACTTCGATTGACTGCAAGTGATGGCACATACTTTTTCTACGCACATCTAGATTCATTCGCACCAGGAATCGCAGTTGGTTCAGTTGTCAAAGCTGGTCAGATTATCGGCTACATGGGTTCAACTGGTTTTGCTGGTTCGCCTCACTTGCACTTTGAAGTTCATCCAAAGGGCGGAGCGCCAGTTAGTCCGTACCCAATTGTAAAAGCTGTCGACGCTTGTGACGTTACGGATGTGCTCCCACAACCGTAATAACAAGCTCGATTATCGGGTGGCGGAGAGGTGAGATCCTCCGCCACCTTTTCATTGCTGCGTATTTAGTTGGTTCGGTCTTCGCGAGGAATGTGCTCAAGATCGGAAAGTGGTGATAGTGCAAAAACATATCCATCACCTATTTTTAACGCCTCTAGTCGAGTAACCGAAGCGTGACCTAGAACAAATCTCTCCCACTCCCACGGTGTCGGGGCAAGACCCAATAAATGACAAATCACTGCACTGTTAGTTCCAGCGTGGGCGACAAAGGCGATTCGTTCGCCATGGTTGTCGATATGCCAAATTGGTAGTTCATGTTCAATTCTGTAAATACCTCGGTCGCCAAGAAACTTTTCAGCTCCCGCATGTATCCGAGCGATAAAATCTTTTACCGACTCGCCACCCTCTAATCC
>WLFB01000210.1 GCA_009703975.1 Actinomycetota bacterium
AGCAATTGCATTAATTGGACTGATCAACATCATGCTCTCGCGTCGCCGAACCGTTGCACCGTCATGGTCGGCATCAGGCAACCGCTTCAATAACAAGCGATAACTAAAAACTGACGCAATTTAGAATTACTTAGTAAGCAACTTCTCAATTGTTGCAAGTCGCGCCGCAAAAGAACGAGACGCCACAACATCTGCTCCGTCTGGTAAATATTCAATTGCATGCAACAATTCGCTGAAATCCGGCAAGCCGACGAATACCGACACTCCAAGTTGGTAGAGACGCTCAACTGACTCTTCAGGCAATTGCCACGCAACCACGCAACCGATCCATGCACGATTTTCGACGTCTAGCAATGTGTCTACTTCGCTTGGCTCTGAAACGACCAACACCACAGGTCGTTCGCCTGGCTCGGGCAGTGCACTCTGAATCTCTAAGCCAAGTTGGCGAGCGACCTCGCGAGCAGGTTCTCCAACATCCAGCACGCGAACATGGGCCAGCGCCTCGTTGGGAAATTTATCCTCAGTGGATTCTTCGCTTTTGCGATATCCGCCCGATTGTGACTCGTTTGGTTCAACACCTTCAATGCGGTCAGAGCTGTTCGAGTCATCGCTCGCCGGACTGCCACTGTTGGTGTTATCGCTCATAGTTTGAAGGGTTTCGCTCTCTCGTACCTTGCTGTTCAACTAGACAATACTCTTGAATTCGCGCATAAATAGTGACTTTATTGGTTTCTCGTGATTTGTCGACAAGGTGTCGGCTGTGCTAGGTATCCACATCTGCTAAAGCGATGTTAACTACTCTTGACATGCGGAGTTGAAAAACTCAATCAAGGGAGAATTCTGATGAATTCAGCATTTACACGAATAGTTAAGAAAGCAACAGCCAAAATTATGAAACGCGAAAGTGGTTTTACTCTCACTGAACTCGCAATCGGCATGCTCGTGGTCGGTATTTTGGCCAGCGTTGCAGTGCCGAGTTTCTTAGGCGCGCGAAACAATGCATACGACAAAGAAGCACAAGCGTCTCTAATCGCGGTGCTTAACGCAGCAGATATTCTTTACGCAAACCAAGGTGACTACTCAGATGCATCATCTGCTGGTTGCGGTTCTGGCGCTGGTGCTTCAACAGCACTCGCTGCAGATATTCAAAAACTCGAACCAGGCATCGACGCAGTTGCTGCTACATCAAGTTCAACGAACCCACTAACTGTAAGTGTTGACGCAAATATAACTTACAGCTCAAACGCTGAGAGTCTCGGTTGCCAGGCTTTCTATGCCACAGCCCTCTCACGAAGTGGTAACTGCTGGATTGTGCGCAAAACAGTTGAAGGCAAATATCTATCTGCGACTCAAGAATTGCCAATTCAAATGGCTGCACAATTGAACACTCAGAATGCTGCAGTAACAACATGGACACTGCTACAAGTTAATGGTGCAGCCTTTGCCTACATTCGTGCGAGATCAACTGGCGCTGATGCTGACAACACAAACGGTCTCGCCGCAATCGCTACCGCATGTAAAGCAGCAACACAAGGAACTGGCAGTGTGAGTTCGACAGCCAACGTCATCAAATCAACTGAGTTCTACACCTCTTGGAAAGACGTACAAGCAGGCGCAAACGGATCTAACAGTTAACTAGCTCGTTTAATAGCTAGCCAAAAATAGAATTCAATTTTTAGAGTTCTCCTAGCAGTGGGGTGCCAGTTCGCTGGCACCCCACTTGCATATCCACCACTTAGTAAGAAAAATTATTTAAAGTTGAGATGCGGAGTTGAAAAACTCAAATTAAGGGAGAATTCTAATGAATTCAGCAATTACTCGAATATTTAAGCAAGCAAAAGCCAAAATTGTTAAACGCGAAAGTGGTTTTACACTCACTGAGCTCGCGATCGGAATGCTCGTGGTTGGTATTTTGGCCAGCGTCGCAGTGCCGAGTTTCTTAGGAGCGCGAAACAATGCATATGACGACGAAGCACAAGCATCTCTTAGTGCTGTGCTCAATGCCGCGACAATCCTTTATCAAAATCAAGGAGACTTCTCAGACGCTACGACAGCGCAATGTGGAGACTCGGCAACTTTGGCTGCAGATATTCAGAAACTTGAGCCAGGCGTAGATGCAGTTGCCGCTTCATCAAGTTCGACGAACCCGCAAGTTGTCAGCGTGCAAGCCGCCCAAACATGGAGCTCAAATGGCGAACTTCTTGGTTGCCAAGCGTTTTATGCCACAGCCTTATCGCGAAGTGGAAGTTGCTGGATCGTGCGCTTCACGGTTGAAGGCAAGTTTCTCTCCTCAACCTCAACTGGTGCTAGCGCGTTGCCAATTCAAATGGCAGCCCCGTTGAACACCCAGAACTCTGCGGTAGCGACATGGACACTCTTACAAGTAAACGGAAAAGCCTTCGCTTACATTCGCGGTCGGTCAACTGGTGCTGACGCCGATAACACAAACGGACTCGCAGCAATCGGTACGGCATGCAAAGCCTTAACACAAGGAACTGGCAGCGCAGGCTCGACAGCCAACGTAATCAAATCAACTGAGTTCTACACCTCTTGGAAAGACGTACAAGCAGGCGCAAACGGATCTAACAGTTAATAGCTAGTTATCTAGCTAATTATCTAGCTAGCTAGTTAATTCTCCCGCTAGTCAGTTTTTAAAGAAACGGTGCCAGTTCGCTGGCACCGTTTTTTTTGTTTACCGATTTCTAGTAGGCAGGCAACAAAAGTTCTAAGTTTCTAAAAAAGAACCACAACACAATAAAAAATGGCGCCGAGCCAAAAATGTAGGCACGCAATCGTCCAAACTTCTCAGAGGCTGCAGCAATTGCAGTCATCACAACTAATGTCAATAACGCAAAAACTATCGATGGTGCAATTTGATTTGGCAAACCATCAAGTGTCACCTTAAGACTCTGAATCACTACTGGTGCCACGACGACATTTGCCGAAGGGTCAAAAACGGGTTCTGTTGAGTCGAGAGATGGGTCAACTGGTGTCTCAGACGCGACTTCGCCGTTTGCGAGCGTTGGTGGTGTCGTGATTTGCGCAATCGACTTACCAAATTCGGGGTTAAGCATTGCAAATGGCTCGCCGATTAGTTGAGCGACTACGACAATTCGCTCTTCTGCACTGAACTTCGGGTGACATGCCGTAAGCGTCAGTCGATTATCCCCCACATCAGCCAACACGAACTCGTCGCCTGGCCCGACGATTGAATAACCACCGCCAATTTCACGAACCGTGCCGGCCCATAATTTTGAGGCGACTACTGGGTCGATCACTTCATAAATTGCAGTACCAACAGGCGTCAAGATATTTATTTTGTCACCAGGAAGCAACTCACCGATGCGACCGAACGGCGCACCGTAAGTAGTTCTGTGACCGGCAAGTGCGACGTTGCCTTTGTTGCCCAAAAATGCAGTACCGCGGTATCGGCCAATTGCTGATCGCAACTCA
>WLFB01000211.1 GCA_009703975.1 Actinomycetota bacterium
CGTTTGGTGATGCGATGTTGCTAGACCGTTCGCTATAGACAGCTAGATACCGTGAGGCACAATGTTCGCCGTTGAATTCAAAGAAACTGCCCGTCAGGGTGATGCTCGCACAGGTGTGGCTTCAACTCATCGCGGAGATTACGAGACTCCGTGTTTCATGCCTGTTGGTACGCGCGGCGCAATTCGACATTTGAGCGCCCAAGATTATGAAGAGCTCGGCGCGCGAATAGTGCTTGGCAATACCTATCACTTGATGTTGCGTCCAGGTGCGCAAGTTGTTTCTGATCTCGGTGGGCTTGGCCAGTTCGCCGGATGGAAGGGCTTAACACTCACAGACTCGGGTGGGTTTCAAGTATTTTCGCTCAACCCAGATGTCGATGATCAGGGAGTCTCGTTTCGTTCAACCTACGACGGATCGATGCATCGCTTCACGCCGCAGTCGGCGGTAAAAACTCAAGAGTTGCTCGGAGCCGACATTCAAATGGTGCTTGATGTTTGCGCGCCACTCCCGTCATCAGATGAGGTTATTCGTCTTGCTCTCAAGCGAACATCTCAGTGGGCCAAGCAAGCACGCGACAGTCACACGCGAGTAGATCAAAGTTTGTTCGGCATCGTGCAAGGCGGTGTTGACCCTGTATTGCGTCGCGAGAGCGCAAAGATAACTGCAGATCTTGATTTCGATGGTTATGGGATCGGTGGGTTGTCGGTGGGTGAGACTCGCGAAGAAATGTTGATCTCACTAGCAGCAGCGATTGAGCACCTGCCGAAAAATCGACCGAGATATTTGATGGGGGTAGGCGACCCAGCTTCGTTAGTTGAGGCGGTCAATCTCGGTGTAGACCAATTTGATTGTGTGATGCAAACAAGAATTGGACGACACGGTACTGCCCTGACCTCTACGGGCAAATTAAACATCACTCGTTCAGAGTTCACAACTAGCCAAGACCCGATTGACTCAGCGTGTTCATGTTCGGTTTGTGCCAGACACACTCGTGGTTACATTCGTCATTTATTTCAAGTTAATGAGCCGACCGCTGCACGACTTGTTTCTCTGCACAATGTTGCTTTCACACTTAACTTAATGTCACAAATGCGAACTGCCATATCCCAAGGCAATTTCGCCGAGTTTCGTAAGACGCTTTTGGCCACCTGGGCTGGCCCTGTTAACGACAAGCCATAAGCCACTAGACTCGGTCGCTATGTCTATTACTCTTGCCCCAGCAATCGTTTCTAATCTCACGGTGCTCGTTGCCGCAACCGAAACAGCCACAAAAAGCAATCCGATACTCAGTATGTTGCCTTTGGTCTTAATTTTTGCAGCCATGTACTTCTTGCTGCTTCGCCCACAGCGCAAGCGTCAAAAAGAGACTGCCGCCTTGCAGTCAAGCATTGCCGAAGGTGATGAAGTGATATTGAACTCAGGTATGTACGGCTTCGTGTCGGCGGTCGAAGATGATCTTTTGTGGATTGAAATCGCTGAAAAAGTTGAAGTTCGAGTAACTAAAGGTTCTATCGCTCGCAAGGTTTCTGTTTCTACCGAAGAAAACATAGTTGATAAAAAAGCTGACAAGAAGTCAGAGAAATAACATCAATCAGTTTTTATAGATTGAAAAGATAAATCACACAAATGAATAAACGTCGTCACATAATTTCGCTGGTCTTGCTGGTTGTTGTAGTCCTGGGTTCTTTTACAGCCAATCTGATTGCTGGCAATAAGCCGGCGCTTGGTCTTGACCTGCAGGGTGGAGCATCGGTAACTTTGCAACCAGAGGGCGAATTCGATAAAGCGAATCTTGACGTAGCGGTAGAAATTATTCGTGCACGAGTTGACTCAATCGGTGTTGCTGAGCCTGAGATTATTTTGCAAGGTGGCACAGTGATTGTCAACTTGCCAGGTGTTAAAGATCAGCAACAAGCTCTAGACATCATTGGTCGCACAGGAGAATTGCTGTTGCGTCCAGTATTGCAAACTGGAATGTTGAACGAAAACTCTTCAACCACAATTGCCGGTGATAAAACGCAAGACACGAAACAGCCGGCAGTTACTGACACTGTTCCAGTTGCAGGTGGCCCAGGTAGTTCGCGACATATAAATACTTCAGCGGTCACCACTACAACCGTGCCAGTTTTAGATTCGGCAACTGTTGCGCCAACAGATGCTTCGGCTGCGCCGAAAGTCGAACTCGGTACTGATCCAAATGATCCGACTCAAACAGTTCTACTGCTTGATAAGCAGGGCATCGCTTATGTCGTCGGGCCTGCCGGAGCATCCGGAAAAGTATTCAAAAACGATGCGCGCGCAGATGTGCAGACTGGCGAGTGGACAGTTGTTGTGAGTTTGCGAGATGGCGCCGAGGGCGATGTTCAATGGAACAAAATGGCTGCCGCTTGTTTCAATAGAACCGAAGTCTGTCCGACTGGGCAGTTAGCAATGGTTCTAGACGGAACGGTCATCTCGGCACCATCAGTTAACGAACCGGAGTTCACGGGTGGCAGCGTGCAAATCAGTGGATCGTTTACCGCCGAAGAAGCACAAGATTTGGCGAAAATACTTGAGTTCGGCGCAGTACCAGTGCGCTTTGGTGTGTCACAAGCTCAGACGGTTTCAGCAACACTCGGAACCGACTCACTTCGAGCCGCAATGATTTCGGGGCTCGTCGGAATTCTGCTCGTGCTGATTTTGTTGATTGCGTATTACCGCCTGATGGCGCTATTCGTGTTTGCAGGTATGACTATTTCGATTGCCTTATTGTGGAGTTTGATTTCAGTTCTGTCTCGTACAAATGGTCTGGCGTTATCTCTTTCAGGAATTGCCGGAATCATCGTTTCGATTGGCATTGCCGTTGACTCTTACATCGTTTTCTTTGAGCGAATTAAAGACGAGATTCGCGTCGGCAAGACACTTAAAAACTCAGTGATTCGAAGTTTTGAATCAGCTTGGCGAACAATTGTTGCTGCCGATACGGTTTCGTTTCTCTGTGCTGCGGTGTTGTGGTTTCTAACAGTCGGTTCAGTTCGTGGTTTCGCGTTCTTTCTCGGTATTTCGGCACTGACAGATCTTTTTATTACCTTTTTCTTCACTCGAAGTGCGGTGCTGTTATTCGCACGCTCTAAGCGAGTTCAAGGCAAGAAAATTCTTGGCATTCAAACTGTAAAGCCAGAGGTGTAAAAATGAAAACTAGATTCGCAGGTCTTGGTCGTCTCTATCGTGGAGAGACAACGTTTGATTTTATTGGGCGCAGAATGATCGGGTTTGCAGTTTCTCTGGTGATTGTTGTAGCTGGCGCAGGATCGCTGTTGATTCAAGGTCTTGAACTCGGTATTGACTTTCGTGGAGGTGTTGCATGGGAAGTGCCATCTAATAGCTCGGCGGGTGAACTTACCGATGAAGATGCACGTGCAGTGTTAGATGCCAACAATATTGAATCAACGAGTGC
>WLFB01000212.1 GCA_009703975.1 Actinomycetota bacterium
ATCTCGTCAATCTTGACGTCGCAGCTAGCGTATAAATATGTCGTCGCACACGAGCGCTAATGTTGTCCGCCTCGGTGTGCTGGGTCATGGCGTTGTTGGCTCTGCGTTTGTTGAATTAGTTAGTCAACAATCAGACAATATTTTGGCGCGCAGTGGAGTGCGTCTTGAAGTCGCGCAGGTTTGCATACGCGACACAAAGAAAAAGCACACATTGCCCAAAGGTGCAGTGTTAGTTAGTGATCCGCATGCACTTGTGCAATCATCTGAAGTTGACGTGGTGGTTGAACTGATGGGCGGCATTGATCCTGCTTCTGAACTCATTTTTGCTGCACTTAAGGCCAATAAACCGGTCATCACCGCCAATAAGGCGCTGCTTGCTCGTCATGGTGCCGAGTTGTTTGGCGCTGCTGATGACGCGAGCACTGACTTGCTGTTTGAGGCAGCCGTTTGTGGTGGGATTCCACTAGTTCGACCGTTGCGCGAAAGTTTGCGGGGCGAGCCGATCATTCGTGTAATGGGAATCGTCAATGGCACAACAAACTTTATTCTCACCAAGATGAGTGAACATGGTGCCGACTATCAAGTTGCGCTTGCTGAAGCACAACAACTTGGCTTTGCTGAGGCTGATCCAACTGCAGATGTGCAAGGTCATGATGCTGCCGCCAAGATTGCGATCATCGCCAGTATTGCATTTGGTACAACTGTTCGCCTAGATGATGTTTATTGCGAAGGAATCACAGAAATTACTGCAGCCGATATTGCAATCGCACGTAAATTTGGTTTTGCTGTAAAACTTCTTGGCGTTGCTGAATTAGCCGGAGTTGGATCAAATCTTGCAAGTTCAAAACTTTCAGTTCGTGTGCATCCAGCTCTTGTGCCACTTACGAATCCGCTTGCGGCAGTTCGTGAAAGTTTTAATGCTGTGGTAGTTGACGGTCGAGCGTCTGGGTCGTTAATGTTTTACGGTCGGGGAGCAGGTGGTGAACCGACGGCATCGGCAGTGCTAGGTGATGTAATCGACGCCGCAATTAATTTACGCAAAGATACTCATGCCCCTCTCGGAGCGTTTACCGATGCAAAATTATTGCCAATCAGCGAAATTAATTGCGAATACATGATTGGTCTAGAAGTTGCTGACAAGCCTGGTGTATTGCACGCCGTTACTGGTGTGTTTGCGCGCAATAGTGTCAGTATTCGTGCAGCCGAACAAGATGGCATTGGTTCTGATGCACGACTTGTTTTCTTGACGCATGATGCCAAAGAATCGGCCGTGCAAAGCTGCCTAACCGAGTTTAAATCTCTCGATGCCGTCAAGCATGTTGGCGCGCTATTGCGTGTTGTTGCCGGCTAGTAAATAATGCGATATATCTCAACGCGTGGCACTGCGCCAGAAATTGGTTTCTGTGACGTTTTGCTGGCGGGATTGGCACGCGATGGTGGGTTGTATGTACCGCAGACTTGGCCCGCATCTGCCAAATCAGCTGACGAAAAATTTGAGGCCAGCTATGCGCAGCGTGCAGCGAGCATCATGGCGCCTTTTATTGGCGACGAAATTGACGCCAAAGTTTTTCAACAATTATGTGTTGACGCATATTCGACATTTCGCCATCCGGATGTCGCGCCGTTGATCGAAATAGCGCCAGATGAATATTTGCTCGAGTTATTTCACGGGCCAACTTTGGCGTTTAAAGACGTTGCTCTGCAACTAGTTGGCAAATTATTTGACCATGTGTTGGCGCAACGCAACGAGCGAGTGATGATCGTTGGTGCAACTAGTGGCGATACTGGCGGGGCGGCATTTGATGGCGTCGCATCATGTCGAAATGTAGACATTGTGATGTTGTATCCCAATAATCGAGTCAGCGATGTACAGCGCCGGCAGATGACGACACTTACCGCAAGCAATGTTCATGCTGTAGCCATCGATGGCACATTTGATGACTGCCAAGACTTGGTTAAAGCAATGTTCAACGACCAGAAGTTTCGTGATGCAAATCAACTTTCAGCAGTCAATTCAATTAACTTGGTGCGGGTGATGGCACAAGTTGTCTATTACTTCACTGCACTTGAAAAGCTTGGCGACTCTGCTGTTTTTAGTGTGCCGACTGGAAACTTTGGCAATGTCCTAGCAGGATGGATTGCCAAGCAGATGGGCGCTTCAATTGATGGTTTCGTCGTAGCTTCAAATACAAATGACATATTGACGCGATTTTTTGAGTCGCAGCAGATGACAGCAAATGAGGTTGTGCCAACTCTGAGTCCAAGCATGGACATTCAGGTTTCCTCGAACTTTGAACGGTTGTTGTTTGAAATGAATAATCGCGATGGAGATTTAACTGCAAAACAACTGACAGAGTTTCGTAGCACTGGCGAATTAATCGTCGCACAAAGTAATTATGCAAAGTGGATCACCGGCGTGTTTACGGGTTACCGCTGCAACGATGAGCAAACTTTGACGACAATGAAAGATGTTTATCAGCAAACGGGGATGTTGATCGACCCACACACGGCAGTTGGCTTGTCTGCGGCTCGTCAAAGCATCGGCGTGAATTATCCGAAAAATCAATCGATAATTACTTTGGCAACTGCGCACCCGGCAAAATTTCCTGAGGCTGTGTGTCGCGCAACTGGCCAGACACCTGAGTTGCCAGAACATCTTGCCGACTTAATGAGTCGTCCTGAGCGGATCATTTCATTGCCAAATAATTTGAAGTCAGTTCAGGCATTTGTGGCAAAATGTCGTTAAATTTTTTCGCAGAAACTGTTGTTGCCAACTAGCGAGTAGTCGGCTAGAGTTGGCTTGCTCGGGTTCCCGAGTAAGTCCCCGCCATTTCTTGGCAGACACATTTCAAAGCAATCCGATCTGTGCACCTGCATTTTGAGAATGAGCGGCAAATTGGGCGGCAAATAATTGTTGCCCTGAAAGTAGGCATTTGTGGCTAGTGGAGCCCTCGAACAATCGGCACTTGAAGCAAAAGATCGCGACCAACTGTTGGCGATTGCTAAAGCGCTTGGTGTTAAATCGGCAGGACGCGCAAAAAAAGAAGAGATCATCGGAATGATTCTTGAGCAGACTGCACCGTCTACGCCTGCACCATCAGCCCCTGCCCCTGTAGCAAATTCGAAATCAGCATCAACAACAAGCTCGGTATCTCACAAAACCGATGCCTCAGCGCTTGGCGCCGACGGTCAACCTTTATCCGAATGGGAGATTGAACTTGCCGAGCATGAAGGCACACCAATTGCTCCTGATGCTCGTCGCCGAACTGAGCAGACTGAATCTCGCAGCGACAATCGCGAGTTTCGTGATAATCGTGGCCCGCGTGAACAACGTGAACCGCGGTAGCCGCGAAACGATAATCGCGATAATCGAAATAATCCACCGCGTAATTACAACGATCAAGATGCTGGCAACCGTAACCGTAACCGCAACC
>WLFB01000213.1 GCA_009703975.1 Actinomycetota bacterium
CATCTATCGCGAATTTCACTAAGCGTCTCCGAAAATGGCTGAGCACGACGCATCACACCTGAATATTTGTAACCTTCACCAAGTTCGTTGTGCCAAGTTGAAAGACGTGGCTCAAGCACGGTATTACCAAAAATTGTGATCTCTGGTTGCTCCCAATCGCTCTCATCTCTAATTTGATTAAATGCCCTCGAGGCAAACTCAAAATCTAAAAAATCTTCATACAAAGTCGCCGTGCCATCAAAGGGCAAAAACTGTTGAGCTGTCAGTTGCACTAATTACAGACCAGTTAAAGACTAATTAGCGACACTTCACCGACAACTTTGCCCGGATTCATGATGCCATTCGGGTCGAGTGCAGACTTAATAGTTCTCATGAGATCAACAGCTTCGTAGCCAAGTTCGCTAATTAGATATTCAATTTTTCCGATGCCAATTCCGTGCTCGCCGGTACAAGTGCCTTCAAGACTCAATGAGCGCTTAACTAAGCGAGTATGAAATTCTTCAAGCTGCTCAATTGCATGACGATCTTCTGGGTCGCAAGTTAATAAAACATGAAAATTTCCGTCGCCCACATGCCCAACAATTGGCCCAAATATTTTCGAATCGCTTAAATCTTTTTTAGTTTCTTCAACACACTGAGAGAGTTTTGAAATCGGCACACAAACATCTGTCGAAAATATGCGACCATTGGGTTGATGCGCCCTGCATGCCAAACCAGCGTCATGTCTCGCCTGCCATAATTTTCTGCGCTCGGCTTCATCAGTTGTTTGCAAGAATCCATCTCCACCGTGTCGCTCAAGGATCTCTCTAGCTTGAGCAATATCAATCGCAGTCGACTCGGCTGACCCATGAAATTCAAGCAACAAAAGATCTTTTTCTGGCAGGTTTGTATTCGAGAATCGATTAACTGCGACTACCGCATCTCGATCGACAAGTTCAATTCGAGCCACGTCTACGCCGAGTTGAATAACTTCAATTACCCCGTCAACAGCTTCACGCACTGTCTCAAATTGCATTGTCGCAGATGCGATAACTTCAGGAATACCAAAAAGTCGCAAAGTTAACTCTGTGATTACACCGAGTGTTCCCTCTGAGCCAACAAAAAGATGCGTCAAGTCGTAGCCGGCAGAAGTTTTTCGCGCACGGCGCGAAGTTGTGATTACTTCTCCATTCGCAGTTACAACTGTCATGCTCATCACTAGTTGTTTCATCGCACCATACTTCACGGTCGTTGTGCCCGACGCGCCTGTTGATGCCATGCCACCCAAAGTTGCATCTGCGCCCGGATCAACCGGAAAGAACAATCCGTAACGCGACAAATACTCGTTCAGTTGTTTGCGTCGCACACCGGGCTGAATCGTGCAGTCAAGGTCTTCACCACTGACTCGCAAGATTTTGTCCATCTGTGAAAGATCGAGCGATACTCCACCACGAATTGACGTGCTGTTGCCTTCAAGCGAAGTGCCCGCGCCCCATGCAACAACTGGCGTCTTGTTGTCGTTGCAAATCTTCAGTGTTGTAGCTACGTCCTGCGTGCAAGTTGCAAAAACAACTGCATCCGGCAAGGTTGGTATGTGAAAACTTTCGTCTTTCGAGTGATGCTCACGAATAGTCGCATTGACCGACACTTTTTCGCCAAGCGCAGCTCTCAATTCGTCAATTACCACATCTTGATCTTAAACGAGAAAGCTAATGAACGCTACGAAAACTCACGATGTTGCTCGTACCACTCGCGCGCTGCAGCCAAGATTTGAGGCTCGCTTAAGGCCGGCAAGTTAGCATCTATCGCCCCGACGATTTTTTTGGCGGTACTCAAATGGTGTCGCTCCATATGTTGCACGAATCTGATCATTGAATTTGACTTACCTTTTCCATGACCAATGAGTAAAATCTGCTCAGCAGGCTCGAGTGATTTTGAGACACCTTCGTAATACGGAATTTCAAAACGATTTGCCTCATGGCCTCGCGAACCTTTTCCTTGCCTCACATGGTGATGAACATGCTCGGCACCTGGCCTCGACACCAAAGTAGGAGTCTCTCCTCGAATTGCATCGGTCGCCCAGATTCGGGTCTGATCGTGCGTCACTGCTGCGACTACCAATTTCCCTTTAATGTCCATTGCGAGTCGAGCTATTTGTTTTCGTCTGAAACAATTACAACCGGGCAAGGCCCGTGATGCGCAACTTGTTGGGCGACTGAACCGAGCAGTAATCCCATAAAGCCACCGTGACCGCGACGGCCAACAACTAGTAGTTCGGCGTCTTTTGCCGATTCAATCAATGCCGCCGCCGCCGGACCTCTCGCAATTTTCGTCGTTACTTTTGTTGGACCAACGAACTCTGCAACTTTTTTCATCATGTCGTCTACAACATTGGTTGCAGCGACGCTGAGCTCTTCTATCGGAACGAATGAAGCAAATCCCATTGGGTCAACCATTGGTGTCAAACTCCACGAATGAATTACTTCAACTTCAGTATTCCGAAGTCGTGCCTCGCCTAGGGCCCATAGCAACGCCGTTAATGAACTCTCTGAACCGTCAACTCCGACAATAATTTTACGAACTTTGCTCATAATTCTCCTTGTTGTGTTTTCTGTTTAGATCTTCTTGCCCTGTTGTGTTGTCAATGCATGTATAAACCCGGCGCCAGAGGCGAGCAACAATATCGCGGCTGCAAAAAATGCGATCATTGCTGCAAGCGCGGCTTTTTCGCCTAAGACGCTGAAGCCGTAAGTTGTCAGCAATAACCCACGCAAGGTTTCACCTTTAAACATTGTCTCTCGCTGACCAGATATTTTGGCCAGATCTGCTTCAAGTGCAACCAACGTTGAATCATTCGCTTTCTTAGCCGCATCAACTTGAGATTGAAGTTCGCGCTGTGGAGTACCCAAACTTGCGTAAGTCTCGCCGCCACCGATGCCCTTTAAGTGGTCGCCAATATACTCGTTGGCATAACACTCTGACTTCTTTCCACTGTCAAGAACTGTGCCCGCGTATTTGATTAGACATGAAACACCAGTTTCTGCTTCTGTTAAATTATCGACAGCCGGAAACGAAATCTTCTGATCACTTAGTTGATCTCGAACATATGAAGTTGCAAAATTTGCATTGGCTTGAAATACGAATCCAAGAATTATTGCTAACCCAGCGAGCAATACACCGCCAGTACTCATTCCGATATCAAGTGTTTTTCGTTTCATAGTTTCTCTTTCTGTTGAGTTTGACTTCTATATAGCGAACAGTAATGCAATGAGACATAAATAGTTCATTTCTGCGGCGGTGTTTTACATCACACAGTTGTTAGGCAAACCTGTTAAAAAAATTTATTAGATCAATATTTTGTGAGTTAACGAATTAGAATTGTTAGTCATGACTTACAAAAATCTTAAAG
>WLFB01000214.1 GCA_009703975.1 Actinomycetota bacterium
AATGACGGACCAATATATATGGTCAACTTAATGAAGTATCACGAAGTCGCGCAGTACCAGAGTGATGATGGCATGGATAAATCAATCAGCGGTCGCGAAGCCGACGATCGTTACAACCCTTCAAGTGTGCTCAGCAAAATAGGCGCCGATATTGTTTTTGTCGCAGATGTAAATAAAAATCACGTCGGCGCCGAAGATTGGGATCGAATTGCGATCGTGCGCTACGCCACTCGTAAATCGTTTATCGAAATGCAGTCGCGAAAAGATTTCAGCGAAAAACATAAGCACAAAGCGGCCGGCATGCAACGCACGATAATCGTGTGTTGCCGACCAGAAGACATCGCACTTGACAAGGCTGGTCGGGCGAACGCCGGCAATTCGCGAACAGTGTTAATGGTTGTGCGTCAAACAGACAATCGCAACACCGCATTTTCTCAAATTGAGAGCGCGACAAATTTCGCAGCAGAGGGCACGATAATCGGTGACGGCCGAATGTGGGACACGGTGCAATTCAAAGCGTTTGATTCGCAGCAACAAGCAGATGAAAATGCGGCGTCACTTAAAGATTGTTTACCTGGGTCGAGTTTCGTGATGACGCTCGACGCCTCAATGGATGCAATTACAACGCGCTAGAGATTCGCGAACTATCTAATCCGCTATTCGTAAATTATGAGTTGCGGCGAGCAAGCGGATTCGAGATCAGAAAATTAGTTTCGAGCGGTGCGCCAGTGACTTCGTCAGTGAAGTATGTGCCTTTTTCAAGTCGCTCCATGGCTGCATCTACGCCGTTTAAATCAAGTTCAATCGCGTCAATCAGCGCGGTATCTAAATTGCCGTTACTAGTCGTTTCTGCCATGACACGAGTGTAGGGTTCAGGGCTATGTCAACAACACAACCTGCAGAATTTCCGGCTCTCGACGGTTCGGCCGCAACAATCAAAAAATTCGCGAGCATGCCTCCGATGGGCATTGACCCAACCAAGCGTTACAGCGTGGCAATGGAGACGACCTTAGGCACGCTCGTGATCGCACTCGACGCCGCTGCTGCACCGTTGACGGTCAACAACTTTATTTTTCTCGCCGCGCATCACTATTACGACGGCGTGATTTTTCACCGAATTATTAAAAACTTTATGTGCCAAGGTGGCGACCCTGAAGGTTCTGGTCGCGGCGGCCCTGGCTATAAATTTGGGGATGAACTACCGAAGCCGGGCAAATATCAAATCGGAAGTCTGGCGATGGCAAATGCCGGGCCAAACACAAATGGTTCACAATTTTTTATCGTCAGCGGCTCAAGCGGCGTCGGTCTGCCGCCGCAATATTCGTTGTTTGGCCAAGTTGTCAAGGGGCTCGAAATAGTTGATGCGATGCAAAATGTTGCGACGCGACCTGGCGATCGACCTGTTGAAGATGTTGTAATTAAATCGATCACAATTACTGTCGCTGACTAGCAAATAATCCGCGATGCCAAAACGGCTCGACGAACTAACAATCGTTGAAGCGCGTTCGTTAGCACTTGCCGCGCAGGGTTTTGATAAGCCGCGTTCAAAATCTAAATCGTCGACTGCCGATGCAGTTGAAGTGATCAAAAAACTTGGCGTGATTCAGATTGACTCGGTTAATGTTCTCGTGCGTAGTCAAGAGTTGCCACTGTTCGCGCGACTTGGCGATCACGACCGAAATGCAATAAATAAAGCCACGGCTCAAAGCAAGATCTTTGAATACTGGGGGCACGAAGCAGCAATACTGCCAGTCGAAATTCAGCCGTTGTTTCGTTGGAAAATGAACGCCGCTCGCACAGGCAAAATCAAACACTGGGGTTTGACGAGTTTTTATGCCGACAACAAAGTGTTTGTAAAACGCATCTTGAAACACGTCGAGGCAAACGGGCCGGTTACGGCGCGCGAACTTTCGACTCGCACCACCAAAAAATCATCATGGTGGGATTGGGATGAAGCAAAAACGGCACTTGAATATTTGTTTTTAACGGGGCAACTGATGTCGTGCGGTCGTGGCTCTGATTTTGCTCGCATCTACGACATCACTGAGCGCGTGTTGCCATCAAAAATCCTTAACACACCCACACCAACCGAAGATGAAGCGCGCAAACAATTGTTAGTGCATGCGGCAAGAGCACAAGGCGTGGCAACTCTGACCGATCTCGCTGATTACTACCGACAAAAAACAGCGGTCATAAAACCGTTAGTCAACGAACTCGTCGAACAGGGCGAGTTGCGAGAAGTAACAGTTGATACATGGGTCGAAAAAGCATTTGTCCATCGATCCGCAAAACCGCCCAAGAAGCTTTACGCCACCGCGTTATTGTCACCGTTTGATTCGCTTGTTTGGTGTCGTCCACGTAACGAGCGGCTGTTTGATTTTCACTACCGCATCGAGATTTATACGCCTAAAGAAAAACGCAAGTTCGGCTATTACGTCTTGCCTTTCATGATGAATGGAGAATTAGTTGGCAGAGTTGATCTCAAAGCCGATCGCGCAAATTCGAAGTTGCTCGTGCAAAGCGTGCATACCGAAAAAGGCATCAAGCGAGCGTCTATCAACGGCGCGCTCACTGACGAGTTGCGTGCGCTCGCGAACTGGCTGCAACTCAACTAGCACTTGGGGGTGATTGGACGTTTCAAATTCCTCCTGCCCTGCAAATGCAGGCTTAGTTATTGCGTCCAGCCCAGCTCGCGCTCGAGTTCGGGCAACTTGGCCCTGAGTGCAGCAATCATTGTCAGTGAATCTGTGAGCTGAGTATCGGTGAGATCGTGCATGCCGGCAAAGATTGCGTAACCCTCCACTAGCAATGTGACGTGAATCAACCACGTAAACGATGTTCTGTCGCTGATCCCGCCTGCTTGGTTTGCAAAGGCGCGCATATTCTCCTGAAAGAAGTTCAAGTTAAAAATCTTCGCTGGAGAACCCTCCGAGATGAGCCACGAAATCAATCGAACCCGCAATAAAAAATCACTGTCAAAAAAAAGGGATTGATTAATAACTTCTGGAAAGCGAGCCAATGCGTTTTCCATCAAAACCGACGTTATGTGGACAAATAGTCCTTCCATCGATCCAAAATTTCTTGCGATAGTTGGCTGCGCGAGGCCCGCCCGTTTCGTGACTTCCCGAGAAGTCACCTTGTCGAAAGGGATTGTGCGCAGCATCTCGATTGCGGTATCAACAATGCGCTTCTGCGCCTCAGCAGCGGGCACCACGGCCCTCACCACTTTCGGCCGAGGAAACGCAACCTTTTTCTCCTGGCTATTCACATCGGACACCATGATTACAGCTGCTTTCGTTTGTCTGATAGGCGTTTCGTGTTAATTACCTTTATACGCTACCAATTTTAACTATTGATATCAATAATTACTAGTGATACCATT
>WLFB01000215.1 GCA_009703975.1 Actinomycetota bacterium
CGAAGAAGGATTCACAGAAATCGCTGACTGGTTTGAAACTCTTGCTCGCGCAGAGAAGAGCCACGCAGGTCGTTTCGGTGAAGGCCTCAAAGCCCTCGGCTAAATCGCTAGTTAGTTAATTAATTAATTGTTGATGGTGTCGTTCGTTTTTGCGGGCGGCACCATCAACGAAGTTTTTAATCCCCCTATTGAAACTTGTGAGACAGATAAAGATGACAATAATTTACGATCCACTGCACGCAAAATATCTTGACGAGGCGGACACCCGCGAAGAATTAACACGAGTTTACGACTTGTGTCATGGTTGTCGACTTTGTTTCAAGTTCTGTCCATCTTTTCCGACGCTGTTTAGTTACATCGATGCTCACGACGATCAAGATGCGGGCAAGATGACCCCGGCACAACAAGATCATGTCGCCGACGAATGTTTTCAATGCAAATTGTGTTACGTCAATTGCCCATATACACCTGGAATCCACGAGTGGGCATTAGATTTTCCAAGGTTGATGTTGCGAGTTGATGCGATGCGTCGAGCCAACGGTCAGGTTTCGACGCGCAGCAAGATAACGACTGCAATGCTTGGTCGCACTGATGCACTTGGTATGGCCGCAACTTCGTCTGGCCCGATTGCCAACAAAGTTATGGGCGCGAAGCCTGGTTCGCTGATTCGCAAAGTTGTTGAAGCAACTGCCGGAGTTTCGAGTGTTCGTCTGTTGCCGGCGTTTGCCCGTCAAAGATTCTCAACGTGGTTTAATCGACGAACACGATCACAAATAGCCAAACCACAGGGCAAGGTCACGGTTTATCCGACTTGTTTGGTTGAGTATCAAGAACCAGCAATTGGTCACGCTCTTGTAAATGTCTACGAGCGCAATGGTATTGAATGTTCGCTTAGTGACGCCGGCTGCTGTGGAGCGCCGTTTCTACATAGTGGCGACATGGAGCAGTTCACAAAAGTTGCGGCTAAAAATGTCGCAACGCTCGCCGCTGAAGTTCGAAAAGGTACAGACATCGTTGTACCACAGCCCACATGTGGCTATGTTTTGAAAAAAGATTATCTCGACTATGTAGGTGGTCCAGATGCACAACTTGTTGCTGATAACACCTATGACGCTGCCGAGTATTTAATGAAGGTGCATAAAACTGAAGGCTCGTCGCTAGATACGAATTTTGTTGGCGAGATTCCTGAGTCAATTACGTATCACACGCCGTGTCACCTGAGGGCGCAAAACATTGGTCTCAAGAGTCGCGACTTAATGAAGTTGACGGGATCAAAAATCAAACTAGTGCAGCAGTGCTCAGGTATTGACGGAATGTGGGGGTTACGTGCAGAAAATGCCGAACTGTCCATACCCATTGCTCAAAAACTTGGTGAGATGATTCGCGACGCCGACTCTGAAGTTGTCGCGGGTGACTGTCACTTGGCGAACACTGCAATCACAGAGCAAACGGGTGAGACGCCGCTTCATCCATTACAAGTGATTGCTAAGGCCTACGGAATCAAACCAGAACAAACCAGACCAAATCAAAAATAGTTAGGAGATAGTTCAAAATGAATACAGATACAGCAGCGCCAAGTCGAAAGTTAACGATGAGCGACATCATGGATCATCGGGCATACGAGCGCATTCGAGAAGTTCGTCAGAAAGATGTTTTCGAGATCAAGCGTCGACGTCGAATCGCACTCGGAACAATGATCACCGTAATGTTCGAGAATCGACAGACAATGCAGGCTCAAATTCAAGAGATGTTGCGAGTTGAAAAAGTTTTAACAGACGAAGGTGTACTCGAAGAACTTAAGGCGTACAACCCACTGATCCCTGAGAAGGGTCAGCTTTCGGCGACTTTATTTATTGAACTCACGACAGATGCTCAGGTTCGTGAATGGTTGCCAAAACTTGTCGGCATTGAGCGATCGATTGCGATTAAATTAGCGAACGGTGACGTAGTCAAGGCGATTGTTGACGAAGGCCATGCCGAGCAGTTGACTCGCGAAAATGTAACTGCGGCAGTCCACTACATCCGCTTTGAATTTTCTCCTGAGCAGATTGAAGAATTCGCCAAGGGCGAAGTTCAAGTGATTTCGGTTTTGTCAAATTACATAGAATCGACAGAACTCGCTCAATACACGGTTGATGAACTGTTAATTGATCTTCGGGATTAAATCTAAATAACCCCGAATTGTCAATTTATATTGCCAATGATGGCGATATCACTGGTTTCGCTATTTTCTTGGATTGGCGAAGTGGGGCGTTGAAGCCTTAGTCTCTCGGTTGCTACGAGAACAAGGGGGTTCAAGTGCACGAGTTTGATACATCCTGGCGCGTGAATAGTGCGTGTCAAGGCCTTGACCCGGATATTTTTTATCCGGATAGTGAGGATAATTGCGATCAAGCAATTGCCATCTGCGAAAGCTGCCATGTGCGCATAGCGTGTTTGAACTATGCACTTGAGACTCGTGAAAAGCAGGGCGTTTGGGGAGGTGCCTCGGCACGCGAGCGTCGCAGGTTGCTTAGAGTTGGTCGGCGTAGCGCCTAGCGAGAAATCGCATGAGTGAAATAGAAGTCGCTGGCGGTTGGCCACAGATAATTTCGCAGTTGTTGTCGCGAAAAGATTTGTCTGCAAGTCAAGCAGGGGCGGCAATGCGTTCAGTACTTTCGGGTGAAGCAACACCTTCTCAAATAACCGCATTCATTATTTCACTTCGGGCCAAAGGTGAAACAGAAATTGAACTTGAAGGAATGCTTGCCGAAGTTCGTCGAGCGGCCGAGCGTGTTGTGTTGAGCGATGATATTGCGCAACGCGCACTGGACATTGTTGGCACCGGTGGAGACCACAGTTATTCGGTCAATGTTTCGACAATGTCTGCAATCGTCGCGGCTGGTGCAGGCATACCAGTTTGTAAACACGGCAGTCGAGCGTCTTCGTCGAAGAGTGGTGCTGCCGATGTGCTTGAGGCACTTGGTGTGGCGATTGAGTTAGATGGCCCCGGTGTAACCCGTTGTGTCGAAGAAGCTGGTTTTGGTTTCTGCTTCGCACAACGATTTCATCCAGCTTTCCGGTTTACTGGTCCATCACGACGTGAGATTGGCGTGCCGACAGTATTTAATTTGCTCGGACCAATGGCTAATCCTGCACCTGTTTCTTTTATGGTGGTGGGTGTAGGCGACCCGAAAGCGGCAACCGTGATGGCACATGCTCTAGTCACGCGAGGTGTTAGTCGGGCTTGGGTTGTGCATGGGCATGGTGGGATGGATGAACTTTCGTTGAGTGGCAAGTGCCCAATCGTAGAAATGCATAACGGCAAGTTACGAGAATTTGAAATTGACCCTAAATCTCTTGGGCTTGGCTTTGCTGATGTTGCTGCTGTTCGTGGTGGCG
>WLFB01000216.1 GCA_009703975.1 Actinomycetota bacterium
ATCTTAGGAATGGGCGACATGCTCACTCTGATTGAGCAAGCTGAAAAAGTTTTTGAAAAAGATAAAGCCGAAGAGGCCGCCGCAAAAATGCTTGAGGGTGAGTTCACACTTGCGGATTTTCTTGAACAATTGCAGCAACTCAAAAAAATGGGATCGCTTCAGGGAATTATGGGGATGATGCCGGGCGTGCCCAAGGAGATGAAGAACGCGGAGATTCCAGAAGATCAGGTGAGGCGGACTGAGGCAATCATTTTTTCAATGACGGCACAAGAGCGCGCAAACCCAGAGCTGATTAATGGCTCGCGGCGAACGCGCATCTCGAAGGGCTCGGGCACCACGGTTGCCGATGTCAATCGTTTAGTTAAGCAATTTGCCGAGATGAAGAAGATGATGAAACAAATGGGCGGAAAATCGGGGCGTGGCGGCAAATCTGGAAAATCAGCTAAAGGCCCAAAAGGCTCGGCAATACCTGACGAATTGGCCGCGGCGTTGAGTTCGCGACTTGGGCCGAGGTAGCCTAGGAGGTCGGTTCAATTGAACCATTTCGCTCAAAGATCGGATATTCATGTCAGTTAAATTGCGTCTCTCTCGTGTTGGTAAAACCAAGAGGCCTCACTATCGAATCGTTGCTGCTGACAGTCGTTCAGCACGCGATACAAATTTTCTTGAAATTCTTGGAACGTATCAGCCCCAGCAAGAACCGTCGGCACTTAAAGTTGACAGCGCCCGAGTAATTTTGTGGCTCCAAAAAGGTGCATTGCCAACAGACCGCGTGCGTAAGTTGTTAGAAATCGCCGGCACATGGCAAGAGTTTCAAGCAACTAAAAAACCAGCGAAGTAGTTTCACTGAGTAATAGTTTTATTTTTCGATTAATAACAAGAAAGCTCTAAAAATGTCTGATCCAGTAAACGCCAATACAGCTTTGGCTCCAATAGCAACGTCAGTCTTGACTCACATCGTGCGATCGATTGTTGATACGCCAGATGCTGTAAAGGTTGAATCAATGGATGACGAAGGAAAGATCATCCTTGAAGTTCGCGTCGCAGACGGAGACCTTGGTCGAGTAATCGGTCGTCGTGGTCGTACAGCGCAAAGCATTCGCGCCGTTGTGCGTGCTGCCGCTTCGCGCGACAATGCCGAAGTCGATGTCGACTTTCTCGACGACTGACGCCCAGACTCCGAAGGGTTTGTTGCATGTTGGTCGCGTAACGCGACCACACGGTATTCGTGGCGATGTCTACGTTTCTTTTTTTACCGATCGCCCAGAACGCACCAAAATTGGGGCACGTTTTTGGTTACAAAATAATTGGATCACCGTCACCAGTGCGCGGTTGCAGCCGAGCAGTTGGTTAATGCACTTTGCCGGCGTTGATGATCGAAATGCCGCAGAGCGAATTTCTAAATCAGATTTATACGGTGAGCCAATTGAAGATCAATCGGTTATGTGGGTGCACGAATTGATCGGGGCAGAAGTCGTTGATGTTTCTGGCACTCGTTATGGCAAATGCGTTTCGGTTGTTGACAACCCGGCACATTCGTTGCTTGAGCTTGAGTCTGGGGCACTCGTGCCAGTCGTGTTTATCACCCAGCGATCGAAAGACTTGATCACGATTAATCCGCCTGAAGGATTATTTGAGCTAGCTGATGAAACAGCTGACGAAACAGCTGACGAAACAGCCGACGAGACATGAATAAACCGATGCCGTTTCGCATTGATGTCTTTACGATTTTTCCGAAACTTGTTGACGATTTTTGCAGTGAAAGTTTGCTCGGCCGGGCGCGCCAAGAATCTTTAGTCGATTTACGATGTCACGACTTGCGTGACTACGGCGACGAGTCTCGGCGTGTCGACGACGCGCTTTACGGTGGCGGCGCCGGAATGCTATTTCGCCCAGAACCGATTTTTGCTGCCATCGAAGCCGTGCAACCACCTCGGCCATTGTTATTGCTTTCGCCTGGCGGCAAAAAATTCGATCAAGATTACGCCGACCATCTGAGCAAAACTGGTGGTTTTAGTTTGCTGTGTGGTCGCTATGAGGGCGTCGATCATCGTGTTGTCGAACACTTAGTTGATGCCGAAATTTCAATTGGCGATGTTGTGCTCGCTGGCGGTGAAGTTGCAGCTTGTCTTGTTATTGAGGCGACAACGCGACTCTTGTCAGGGGTTATGGGTAACGAAGTTTCGCCAGTTACCGAAAGTTTTGGGGCCGCGCGAATGCTCGAAGAGCCTCATTTCACAAGGCCGGCAGAGTTTCGGGGTTGGGTGGTACCCGAGGTTTTGCGCAACGGCGATCATGCCAAAATAGAGCGCTGGAGACGCGCTCAGGCGTTACATCGCACGGTTCGGGTTCGTCCAGATCTGATCGAACGCCGTGGTGGCTTGAGTATTGTCGAAAAGACACTGTTGGAAGAGTTCCCCTGCGTGCCGTATCCTGAAGGACTCTTATGAAAACAACAGACATCGTCGACAAGCAATCACTTCGCACTGATATCCCGAAAATTGGCCCAGGCGATGAAGTAAAAGTTCATGTTCGCGTTGTTGAAAGCGGCAAAGAGCGCGTGCAGATTTTCCAGGGCAACATCATCTCAATTTTTGGATCAGGTATTGCCGAGACTTATACGGTCCGCAAACTTAGTTACGGCGTAGGCGTCGAGCGAACTTTCCCGATGCACAGCCCATCAGTTGCAAAACTTGAAGTCGTTAAGCGTGGCGACGTGCGTCGTGCGAAACTTAATTACTTGCGTGAGCGAACTGGTAAGGCTGCAAAAGTTCGTGAACTTCGCGAAGATCAGTAATTAGTTTTTGCTAGTTAGTTTCGTGCCGATCAAATCGCGTCGCGTACACATTGAATACTGACGACCTCGAACAATTTGAGGCCGAACGTGAGCTTCAACTAGCCCAAGAGTACTCAGATGTGGTTAATTTGTTTAAGTTCGCAGTAGAAACAGATCGTCGGTTTTATCTGGCCAACAATGTTGATGTCAAGGTCATCGCCGAAGGCGTGCGACCGCTACTTGAGGTGACGCTGTCTGACGCATGGGTATGGGATCTTTACCGCAAGAGCCGGTTCGTGCCCCGAGTTCGGGTGATGAGTTTCAAAGATCTGAACATCGAAGAACTTCCACCGCTCGACGTTTAACGCCCCAACAGCGCGCTGTGGCGCGAATGGCAAGAGCGCGGTGGGCGGAAGAGTTAGTCGCGAGATTCTATGAACGTAGCGGTTACGAGATAGTCGTGCGCAATTGGCACTGCCGGGAAGGCGAACTAGATATTGTTGCGATCTTGGCAAGCCCTGTTCGCGTGATAATTGCCGTTGTTGAAGTCAAGGCGCGAGCATCAATTAATTATGGCTCACCTTTTGAAGCGGTAACGCAAG
>WLFB01000217.1 GCA_009703975.1 Actinomycetota bacterium
AAAGCCGACAATGCCCCTGCAATATCTGATTGATCAGAACCGGCAACTAATCGAACTGTGACGAGATCGCTGTTGATGTGTTGCAACATCTCACTACCAATTTTTTCATGATCGTGATAAGCCGTAAATCGCTCTCCTCTGCGCCCGACCAAAGTTGCTACTACACGGCCGAGAACACCGAGATTTGATTGAATCTTTCCGATGTCGTGCAACAACGCTGCGCGCATTTCTGGCTGAGTTGCGCTCGGACGCAAACTAAGAAAACGACGCAAAACAGCGATGCTGTGGCGTTGATCCATCGTTGGCAGTTTTCGCCAAAGTAGAAACTCACTGTCAAGTAGTAACAACTCAACTTCTGTTAGATCTTCAAGCGACGGTTGCGCACCAGAGACAGCGCCAAAAAATCGTGAAACTAGATGCCTGAAATATTTCAACGGCTTATTCGCGCACGCGGGTGCGCCTCTCGATACATCTGATAAAGAATTTCGTTCTCAACTTTTGTATAGATCTGAGTGGTGCTAACAGATGCATGACCTAAAAGTTCTTGCACCACCCGCAAATCTGCACCGTGCACCAACATGTGTGTCGCACATGAGTGGCGCAACGCGTGCGGTGACAAATCTTTGATCTTCGCAATTTCGCCATATTTACGAACGATGTTGTATGCCGCCTGGCGCGAGAGTCTTGTTCCATGTACGCCCAGAAAAACTGCATCTTGATCTTTACGTGTCGCCCACTGTTCAGGCGCAAGTGTCGGTCGCCCACCTAAGTCGAAATAATCAGTTAGAGCCTCATGGCAAAGTCGACCAAAAGGCACGATTCTCTCTTTTGAACCTTTACCAAATAAACGCACGAGCGAATCTTGCATGTCAATGTCGCTCATTGAAAGTCCGCAAACTTCTGCGACTCGCGCTCCAGTCGCATAAAAAAATTCAAGCAACGCGCGATCACGCCTTGCAAATGAGTCAACGCCAGTCACGCTGCTCAAAAGTCTTGCAACATCTTCTTCGGCAAGCGCCTTGGGCAAACTACTAGGAACCTTTACGCCGTCAACTAATGCCGCCGGATTATCGGTTCTGATTTCTTCTTGTGTCAAATAACGATGAAACATTCGAACCGCTGCAAATTGTCGAGCAATTGATTTTGGTGCCCGACCTGTCGATCGAAGATAGCCAACAAATCGTTCAAGATGTTGAACAGTCACTGTAAAAATCGTCGTGTTCTGTGTCGTAAGCCAATCCACGTAGTTAGTTAGATCTAATTTATATGCACTTAAAGTATTGCGAGATCTCCCCTGCTCAACTCGCATCCACGTCATAAACGTGTCGAGCGGATCAGACGCCATTTCTTAAAAACTCAGTTCAAATATAAGTGTCAGCGAGAAGTGCAACTTGCAATAACCCAATCACAGTCTTGCCGTCAACAATTTCGCCACTTTTAATCATCGCCATGCATTTTTCGAATTCAATAAGTTCGATCGTCATAAATTCTTCTTCTGGGCCATGACGGTCTGTCTTCGTTTCTTTCAAATCTGTGGCAAGAAATAGATCAACTGAAGAATTACTTATACCTGGTGCGGCAATGTGCCGACCGAGATTAATCATTGAGCCAGCGATCAACCCTGCTTCTTCTTCTAATTCTCGACGAGCGGTGAGCTCTGGTGCTTCGCCCTCTAGGTCACGCATACCGGCAGGTATCTCGAGCGTGGTTATGCCTAGTGGTGGTCGGTACTGGCGAACAAGTACAACTTTGCGCGAGCCCTTTTCGCCGACGAGAGCAACTACTCCAACGGCACCGGGCGAACGAACAAAGGTTCTTACAAACTCTTCACCGTTCGGGTCAATGAACTTGCCTTGCACAAGCGACCACACAGCCCACTCATGAACCAACTTTTCGCTAGCGCAACTAAATTCTTTTTTCATTTAAGAATTACGAGCAGTGATTCAGCGAGCTACAGATTTTTGAGAATCTTGTACAACTACTGCGCCAACTGGACTATGTGCAATATTCGCGAGACGTTGCGTTCGATATTTAAGCGCCGCACCAATCAACTCACGAAACAACGGGTGCGGACGATCAGGACGACTTTTAAATTCTGGGTGCGCTTGAGTGCCTACCCAAAACGGGTGATTCTCAAGTTCAACAAACTCAACAAGTGTTTTATCTGGTGAAGTGCCACTGCATAAGAGACCTGCTGCCTCAATACGCGCGCGATAGTTCGAATTGAACTCATAACGGTGACGATGGCGCTCACTAACAACAGGCTCGCCATAGGCATTCGCAACTTTGCTGCCAGGCGATAAAACTGCGTAGTAAGCACCAAGCCGCATCGTGCCACCCTTGTTAGTCACTTCACGCTGATCAATCATCAAGTCGATTACCGGATGCGGAGTTGCAGCATTGAACTCGGTCGAATTGGCATCTGATAAACCGAGCACATTACGTGCGAACTCAACTGTCATCACTTGCATGCCGAGACACAAACCTAGACACGGCACATTGTTTTCGCGTGCAAACTCAGCGGCACGAATCTTGCCTTCAATTCCGCGAGGGCCAAAACCACCCGGAATCACGATGCCGTCTAGCGAACTCATTCGTTCGTCGGCCAATAATCCTTCAACATCTTCGGCCTGAATCCAAACAACTTCGATCTGTGCCCCATGATGAAAACCGGCGTGCTTGAGACTTTCAATTACTGAAAGATAAGCATCATGTAAATCAACATATTTACCGATCAAGCCGATTCGAACTGGTGATACTGAAGCTTCAATGCGATTTACGAGATCGCGCCATGGCGTCAAATCAATCGGTGAATCAATACGCAACACATCGCAGATAACCGTGTCTAAGCCCTCGTCATGAAAGATCAGGGGTAACTCGTAAATGTTCTTGACATCAACGGCGTTAATTACGGCACGATTGTCAACATCACACTGACTCGAAATTTTTCGCTTCAAAGAATCACTTAGTGGCTCATCACTTCGACAAACGATAACATCTGGCTGAATTCCACGACTGCGAAGTTCGGTAACGCTGTGTTGCGTTGGTTTCGTTTTTTGCTCGCCGCTCGGCCCGATGAACGGCACCAAAGTTACGTGCACATAACAAACATTGTCACGACCAACTTCATTTCTGAACTGACGAATCGCTTCAAGAAACGGAAGAATCTCAATGTCACCAACTGTGCCGCCGACTTCGGTGATCACAACATCAACTTCATCAGTAACTAATCTTCGAATTCGTCGTTTGATTTCGTCAGTCACGTGCGGAATCACTTGCACTGTTCGCCCGAGATAATCGCCTCGTCGCTCGGCGGCAAGAACAGATTGGTAAATAGAACCAGTCGTTGCATTTGATGCGCGAGTTA
>WLFB01000218.1 GCA_009703975.1 Actinomycetota bacterium
AATCGCCGGGCCAGACAGCACGCCATGCGTAGCCATTGCCCAAACTTCCTGCGCACCGCGAGCATAAAGCAGGTCGGCTGCGCTGCAAATTGTGCCACCTGTATCAATCATGTCGTCTGCCAAAATGCAAAGTCGACCCTCAACATCACCGATCACTTCTTTAGCTTCGGCAACATTCGCTGTGTTCTTCGGACGACGCTTATTAACGAATGCAACATCTGCGCTCATGTCAGTTAGATGTTGAGCGAATCGTTCAGCAACTTTTACTCGACCTGCATCAGGCGAAACAATTACGAGTCCTTCGCGAGCATTTTTGCGAACATATTCTTCAAGTACAGGTATTGCCGTCAAGTGGTCAACTGGTCCTTCAAAAAATCCTTGAATTTGTCCGCTGTGTAAATCAATTGAGACCATTCGCTTTGAGCCAGCAGCTTTGAACATGTCGGCAATCATTCGCGCAGTAATTGGTTCTCGACCTTCAGCTTTTCGATCTTGTCGCGCGTATCCATAAAACGGACAAACCGCGGTGACGCGCTTTGCTGATGCGCGATATGCGGTATCAATCATGATTAGTTGCTCCATGATCGAATCGTTAATGCTGCGTCCATCAAAACCACAGTGTGTTTGCATAATAAATACATCTCCACCGCGAATGCTCTCGCCGAATCGTGGTCGAAGTTCTCCGTTGGCAAACTCGACGATGTTCGCTTCGCCGAGTTGCACGTTCAAATGTTGTGCAACTTCTTCGGCCAACGCCGGGTGAGTTCGACCCGAATAAAGCGCCATGCGCTTCGTAGTGACTTTGTCTATCGTCTTGTTAACTTCATGCGGCTGAGTCATTGCTGACCATCATAGAACGAACTGGTGATTGCGTTGTCAGCGACCGAACTTCCGGGTTCAAGGTTTGCGAACGGCCCAACATGCGCATTTTTGCCGATCCTTGAATTTCGCGCAACCGTTGATTCAACATGTGAGCCTGAGCCAACAACCGTGTCGATTAATCGCGTATTTGGTCCGATTTCGCAGTTGTCGCCAATCACAGTTGTGCCTTGCAAAATGGTGCCCGGCAACAAAGTTACGTCTTTGCCAATCTGCACAGTTACATCAATAAATGTTTGACGCGGATCAACCATTGTCGCGCCATTAGCGAGCCACTGCTTATTTATCCGTGCTCGCAACTCGCGTTCGGCGAGCGCCAACTGCCAACGGTCATTCACGCCAGCGACTTCATTGGCTGGGGCAGTGCGCGAACCAACATGGTGTCCCATGCTCGCAAGAACTTCAACTACATCTGTTAAATAATATTCAGACTGTGAATTTTTGTTTGAGATTTTTCGCAATGCTGGGCCGAGAAGATCTCGACGAAAAGCAAAAATGCCGGTATTGATTTCGTTAATCGCACGTATCTCGGGTGTTGCGTCACGCTCTTCGACGATTTGTGTAACGCAATCATCTTTAGCTCGCACAATTCTGCCGTAACCAGTCGGTTCATCGACAAATGCAGTTAGTAATGTCGCAGCATTGTTTGATTGTTGATGTTCTTGCACGAGATTAGAAATTGTTGAAGTTCGCAACAACGGCGTATCACCTGGCATGACAATGATTGTTGAAGTGTCGTCAACTTCGGTTTGTGTGCCGACACTTTTATCAATTGCGTTTAACCCAACAATCGTTGCGTCACCCGTGCCGCGCTGAACTTGCTGTTCGGCAAACGAAATATTTGACCACTTCGGTGCATGCATTGCGACAACTTGTGTTACCTGTTCAGCAGCATGGCCAACCACGACGACTGTTTGTGTGATTTCAATTTCATGTAGTGCATGAATCACATGAATCACCATCTCTCGTCCACACAGCATGTGCAATGGCTTCGGTCGAGTCGACTGCATTCGGGTGCCTTCTCCCGCGGCGAGGACGACGGCGTAAATTCTCACGCCTCTTTTATACACGATTGAAAGTTTTCGGGCGTGAGACCAGTTCTCACGCCACTTCGAGTTCCGGGGAGAGGACTCGAACCCCTATATACGGGACCAAAACCCGTTGTCCTGCCATTGAACGACCCCGGAAAGGGCATTTCTTAACGACACCACGGTAGCCAATTTTATGTGCCGAATCTCATCTTAAGCAGATATCGTATTGCGAGTCATGGGATCACTGGTCAAGCGCCGTCGCAAACGAATGCGCAAAAAGAAGCACAAGAAGATGCTTCGCCGTACCCGGCATCAACGCAACAAATAGCACCGCTTAGCGCTGTTTCTATGCGGCATCACCGCAAGATTTAGTTAATTTTTTGCGGTTAGTTGCTCGAGTTCGGCAGTGATTAAGTCTGTCAGCAACAAACTTCCTTTCACAGTTAAGTGAAGCGAATCGTAAAACAATGCTTGTCCATTGAGCGACTGTTTGCAATTAACTCCATCGCACAATGTTGTCGCTGGGTCTACAACCGCAAAATTTTTATAATTTCTAAATAACTCAGATTCGGCGCGAGTTATTCGGTTGCGAATCTCTGAAGTCTTAAAAGAAATTTTTTCGTCAAAAAGTTTCTGTAAAAGAACTAATTCGCGCATATTAGACATTGGTGGTTGAAGGATCACGAGAGTCTTTTGATTTTTGAAGTCGTTGTTAATTTTCTCTCGCAACATTGAAATCCAGATATTGATTGACTGATTCACATCGGCTGCAGGTTTGCCATTTTGGTCTCTTAAAACTTCACCGCGGCTGACATTGTCTACATAGATACTGCTCATGTTCGAAATCACCAAAATATCAGGTTTGATTTCAGCAATTTTCTTTTCAATTTCTGGGAAAGTTGTGATGCAATGAGTTCTTTTTGAAACAGGCTTCAAAATTATCGGACAACCATATGAGTAATATGCAGAAAAGTTCATACCTAAGGCGCTTGTCGCGGCGGCGACCCCATCGCTGATTGCAGTTGCCGCCGAATCGCCAACTAGAAGTAATCGTTTCGCTGTACTGCCGTACTCATTAAAGTCACAGTTTGGAATTGCTTTGCCTTTATCAATACGACAATCGTGTACGTCAGTAAACGAGCTCATCTTGATTTTGTCGTTCTTTATTTCTTGTAAGCCCAAGCCACTGTTGCTGGCAAATTGCACGACTACCGATACGAGAATCGGCGCAATCGTGCAAACCACTCCAAGCTTTAGAGCGCGCTTTCCACGTATGTCAGGGTTATGTCGAATCGGGTTTTCAATAAGACGAAGTGAGATGATTGCAAATCCTGCCGAAAATATTGCAGCTGATATTGGTGCGAAATAATGTGAGTTCGGCGAAAGCCTGTGAGCAAAAACTATTAACGGCCAGTGCCATAGATACCAAGAAAAAGAAATA
>WLFB01000219.1 GCA_009703975.1 Actinomycetota bacterium
GCAAACACTCCGCTTGTGATCTCGAGGGCATCGATAAGCGCAAGTCTGCGCAACTGGCGCGGCCTTCGCGGTCGAATGATTTTGTATTTCAGTCTCGCTTCTTTTGCTGCGGCCCTTGCGTTGAGCATCGTTACTTACGCATCAACACGCACTTATCTGCTGCGACAAAGAACAGAATTCGCGACTCGACAGGCATTTAACAATGCTCAACTTGTGCGCACTGTTATATCTCTAAACTCGAGCGATGCTGGCGATTTGATGTCAAATATTCGTAGTGAGCGTGGAGGTTATGCGGTTTTACATCTTGGTGAATCTGATTCTTTTTATCCACAAGAGCCATTGCGATTCACTCAATCAAACATGCCGACTCAATTCGTTGCCAAAACTTTGTCGGGAGTTACCGGTCGACAGCGATTCTTGTTTAATGGAGAACCCTACGAGGCTGTTGGCGTAAACATCAAAGCAATTGATGCACAATATTTCGAGGCATTTCCGCTTAATGATGTTGCTCGAACACTGGCAACAATTCGCAACACACTAACTCTTGGTGTTTTACTGATCACACTTACAGCCGGTCTACTCGGATTAAGCATTAGCAATCGTGTGCTTCGCCCACTTAGGCGAGTAACTTCTGTCGCAACCGACATTGCATCAGGCGGTCTTGACATACGACTCGCCGATGAAACTGACCCAGAACTAGCTCGACTGGCAACTTCGTTTAACAATATGGTTGACGCGGTGCAATCAAGAATTCAACGCGAGACAAGATTTGCAAGCGATGTCAGCCATGAACTTAGATCACCGGTAACTGCCCTTGCAGCCGCAATCGAGGTACTACAAGCACGCCGCGACGAACTCAGTGAACGAAATCGACAAGCCTTTGACATAATCGCAACCCAAGTGCACCGTTTTGATCGCACTGTTCTAGATTTGCTCGAACTTTCTCGTCTTGACGCAGGTGCAGGAGCGACCAGTGAAGAAACAATTCATCTCGCCAAATTCGTTCAACAGGTTGCTGCGCGGCATGGATTTAGTGAAGTGAACTTCACAACGACTCTGGATCTAAGTGACGAGACCGTATTGGATCGACGAAGAATCGAGCGGATAGTGCTTAATCTTCTCGAAAATGCTCGCGACCACGCTGGCGGGGCAACCGCAATATTGGTAACCGGCGACCAAAGTGAATTCCTCATCAGTATTGAAGATCAAGGAGTCGGAGTAGCACAAAGTGAGCGCGACCGAATTTTTGAACGGTTCGCGCGCGGCACATCATCACGCAATAGCACTGGTAGCGGATTAGGGCTCGCAATAGTTCAAGAACACGCACGTGCTTTACACGGTAAAGCCTGGGTTGAAACGAGCAGCTCTGGAGGCGCAAGATTCATGGTTTCAATTGCCAGAAAATTACCAACCGAAGCAAACGAAGCGAAATTATTGTGACAAAAAAAGCTCAAATTCTGACCAATCAGTTTGGTCGAAGATCACGATTTGCAGTGTCATTATTAGTGTTCATTAGTTCTTGCGGTGTGCCAACATCAAGTGAGTTTGTTCAAATTTCAGATGTAAATATTCCATTTGAACTAAATGCCACAACAACGACAACAACTTCGACACTCCCAGTTGAACCAGACACGAAAAGATCAGGATCAAATTCGCAAAATGCGCCCTCTGAAATTGTTAATGAGACGGTTGACCTATATTTTATTATCGCAAATCGTTTAGTAGCGACCAAAATTCAAATCGTTAGTCCGGCAACAACAACTCAGGTGCTCGCGGCTTTAGTCGCTGGTCCACCTTCGGGCGACGCAGGTTCGGGATTGCGAAGCGCAATCGCAACATCACTTCAGGCCAATATTGATGTCACGAAAGGTATCGTCCTGATCGACGCAAATAATTTTTTGTTAGCCGGACTTTCTCCGATAGACCAGCGTTTAGCAATTGCTCAACTAGTACTCACATTCACAAGTCGACCCGGTATCGGTCAGGCCAAATTTAGTGTTAACGGAGTCTCAATTGCGGTGCCACGTGGGCGAGGCGATTTAAGCAAACCGGGCGACCCAGTCAGTTATGACGACTACATCTCACTACTCGCCGACCGCAACGGCTAGCGGGTACATCAAAACTAATAACCAAGTCGTTCAACTCGTTCCGCGCGATGTTGCCAATCTTTATCAACGACTACAAATAATTCAAGATAAGCACCGTCAGGCATCTGTTTGCGAACCTCGATACCGACTTTTTTTAGTACCTGTCCCGACTTACCGATGACCATTCCTTTTTGGCTCTCGCGTTCAACGACAATCTCACAACGCACTCGTGGCCACTCCCACTCTGTAACTCTCGTGGCTATTGAATACGGCAACTCATCTCGTGTTACTGCCAAAAGTTGCTCACGAACGAGTTCGGCAATCCATTGCGCCTGCGGCGTCTCAGACACCATTTCACTAGGAAACATTGCATCACCTTCAACAGCTCTCTGCCGCAAAGCCAACAACAGCTCTTCAACCCCTTCACCAGTTTTTGCAGACACCGGGAAATATTCAGCCGCACCCAGCAAAGACGCTGCCGACAACTGCGCCAAAACCTTGGCCGACGACACAGCATCCGTCTTGTTTAAAACGATAATCGCCTTAGAGACATCGAGTTGCTCACTAACCCATTTATCGCCGGTACCAACTGTTTGCGTCGCATCAAGCACAAGACAAACGACATCGACATCGCGCATTGACTCGAGTGCGGTGGCGTTAACACGTTCACCAAGCGCTGTTGTTGCTTTATGCAATCCTGGCGTATCAACGAATACCAACTGCGTGTCATCAGTTGTTACGATTCCGCGAACTCTCGTACGCGTGGTCTGTGGTTTATCCGAGACAATGCTGATTTTCTTACCGATTAAAGCATTCAGCAGCGTTGACTTGCCAACATTGGGTCTTCCAACAAGGGAGATAAACGCCGTCTGCACGACAGAAGGCTACCGATGATTCATCGCAAGATCTGCCACAATTAGATGGTGCTTAACATTGACTGGCGTAAATGGTTCGACCGAATGCAACCGCAAACATTGCAGATCGCAACGATGTTGCTTTACTTGAATGGGTTTTTTGCATTAATGAGCGTTGTAGATAAGAATGACTATCTCGGGTATCTACGTGACCGGTACTGGTTTGGTTTTGCTGTCGGTTTAGCAGTAGTCGGGCTACATGTTTTCGGTGGCTTGTTGATGGCTAATGATCGCAAACTTGGTTATAAATTTGGCGTGACGGCGGCGTTTTCGCCCTTTGTTCTTCGCTATTGGGCTCTAAGTGATCTCGCCGATCGAATGGGCGGTCAACTAA
>WLFB01000022.1 GCA_009703975.1 Actinomycetota bacterium
GCTGTTTAGCGTGGTCAATTTATCTCGTCACCTTAAAGTCGATGCTGAGACGGCCCTGCGCAGCGCATCTGAAAAATTTAAGGCAAGATTTGAAAAAGTTGTTGAACTTGCAACGCAACGAAATCTTGACTTAACAAAGTGTTCACTTTCTGAACTTGACGAACTTTGGAATGAGATAAAGTTAATCAAATGACAGCAATCGCCAACATTCTCGGACGTGAAGTTTTGGATTCGCGTGGCAACCCAACTGTAGAAGTTGAAGTTTCTTTTGAGTCAGGTGCAACGGGTCGAGCCATTGTGCCTTCAGGTGCATCAACTGGCGAACACGAAGCAGTTGAATTACGCGACGGCGGAAAGCGTTTCTTGGGTAAAGGTGTTTTGCAAGCAGTAGCCAATGTCAATAATGAGATTCGTGACGCTGCAGTTGGATTAAATGGCTTAGACCAAAGAAGTTTAGACAATAAATTGATTTCGCTTGATGGAACCGAAAATAAGTCACGACTAGGCGCAAACGCGATACTTGGCGTGAGCCTTGCGGTTGCCAGAGCGGCATCAAGTGCCCGAAATCTACCGTTGTATAAATCAATTGGCGGTGACGACGCAAACACTTTGCCAGTACCGATGATGAACGTGCTCAACGGTGGAGTGCACGCCGACAACAACATCGACTTACAAGAATTTATGATCATGCCAATTGGTGCTGCGCGTTTTAGCGAAGGTCTGCAATGGGGCGTCGAGACATATCACACTCTTAAATCGTTATTGAAAGCCAAAGGTTTATCAACTGCCGTTGGTGACGAAGGTGGTTTTGCGCCGAATCTTGCGAACAACGAAGAAGCGATCGAATTTCTTGTCGATGCGATCACGCGTGCAGGTTTCAAGCCGGGTGTTGATATTGCCATTGCGCTAGACCCGGCAATGAGCGAACTTTACAAAGACTCGCGATATCACATGTCGGGCGAAAATAAGATTTTTACTAATGATGAACTTGCCGAATGGTGGGTTTCACTGGTCGATAAATACCCGATCGTGTCAATTGAAGATGGCATGGCGCAAGACGATTGGGATGGTTGGGCATCACTTTCGTCTGCTCTTGGTAATCGAATTCAATTAGTCGGTGATGATCTATTTGTCACAAACACAAAACGGCTACAACAGGGCATTGATCGAAAGATCGCCAACAGTATTTTGATAAAAGTAAATCAGATCGGCACTTTGTCTGAGACTCTAGACGCAGTCTCACTTGCGAATAATAATAATTACTCGAGCGTGATGAGTCACCGAAGTGGCGAAACAGAAGACTCGACCATCGCTGATCTCGCTGTTGCAACAAATTGTGGTCAAATCAAAACTGGAGCACCGGCTCGTAGTGACCGTGTTGCAAAATACAATCAGTTATTGCGCATCGAACAAGATCTGGGCACAAACGCTAAATATCCTGTTTTGTTTGGGCGCTCCACCAAATAGACGTTTAAGTAAGCCAGAATATACGGGTGTCGCAAAGGAATTCTCAATCAGCCCCGCGACCAAGGCCACTAGGAGCAGACCCGTCGGCTCGTGTTTCGCGAGATAGTCGCAGGCGATTTGCGATTGTTCCGCTTGGGACTTTGTTTATTGGTGCAGTTTTAGTGGCTTTGTCATTTCTTCCTTTACGCACATGGAACAAGCAACGCACCCTTGTTGCGCAACGCACCGCACAACTTGCCGCGTATGAAGACATAAATGCTTCGCTTCAAGAAGAAGTTGACAATCTCAAAACTCCGGATGGCGCCAAAGAAGCCGTTCGTTCACAATTGGGTTACTTATCACCGAGCGAAAAACGAGTTCCACTACTTGACTCACCATCTGCGTCTATCAAACTGCCAGATCGATGGCCATATTCGCTAGTTAATAACATCTTAAAAATAAAAACCGAAGAAGCGAACCTTAACAAAAGTATCGAAATTTTAGACACACTTCAGCCGTAATATAAGGCGAGATATAAATTGAACTAACTGTCTAGGGAGCAATCGTGGCTGGAAGCATTTTAGGTAATCGTGTATTGCGAAAAGAAGACCCGAAGTTTCTCACGACCGGCGGCAAATACATCGAAGACTTAAACGACGAACCAATGTTCGCTGGCGCACTACATGTAACTTACGTGCGATCAACTGTTGCTCACGCGAAAATTATAAATATTGATTTGTCTGAATGTAAAAATGCGCCTGGCGTAGTTGCCGTATTCACGGCCAGCGATCTTGGTCTTGAAGAAGAAGCTTCTGGTTTTAACGCCGCGGCGAAGCGCGCGCATTTAGCAATCGGCAAAGTTCGTTGGGTTGGTGAACTCGTTGCTGCAATCGTCACAGAACGCGCAGACCAAGGCGAAGACGCAGCCGAACGCGCAATTATTGATTACGAAACTCTTGAGCCGCTAATTGATTTAGAAAATGCGATGACAAGCACGAATTTAATTTACGAAGAGTGCGGAAGCAACATCGTCATGGGCACAGTCGAAATGGGTATGCCAGATAATACGGGTGACGAACTTTTCAAAGACTGTGAAGTTGTCGTCAAGGGTCGATTCATGAATCAACGCGTAGCACCATGCCCGCTTGAAGCACGCGGTTCGGCAGCAGCATGGATAGACGGTCGATTAATTCAATGGATCTCAACACAACACGCTCAAGGTGTGCGCAACGAAGTTGTCAAGGCGAACAAAATTGACGCCGAGCAAGTGCGAATTATTACGCCAGATGTGGGTGGCGGTTTTGGTGCCAAAATCAGTGCATACTCAGAAGAGTTATTGCTCGGCAATATTTCAAAACATGTCGGCAAACCAGTCCGCTGGCGTGAGACTCGCAGTGAATCAATGGTTGGGCTTGGCCATGGTCGCGCGCAACTGCAATACATCACCATCGGCGGCACAAAAGAGGGTCGAGTTACTGCGTACCAGTTGAATGCAATTCAAGATTCAGGAGGCTGGGTTGATGTCGGCACTGTGCTTGCGCCGTTCATGACTCGCCCAATGGCTCAAGGTGTTTATGACATCGAAAAAATGGAATGTCGAACAACATCTGTGGTCACCAACACGACACCGATTGTTGCTTACCGAGGCGCAGGTCGACCAGAAGCGACAGCGGCAATTGAACGCGCGATGGATTTATTTGCAGCCGAGATTGGCAAAGACCCAGTTGATGTTCGTCGAATGAATTTGATACCAAAATTTATGCAACCATACGCGACAAAAATTGGACACGTCTACGATGTTGGCGACTACAGCACCGCACTCGACAAGGCACTTGCTGTTGCGAAATATTCTGAGGCGCGTGCCGAACAAGCCGAGCGACGCAAGCGTGGCGACAAAATTCAACTCGGTATCGGCGTGAGTGTCTACGTTGAGATAACTGGTGGCGTTGATCCAATGCAAGAGCATGCCAAGGTCAACGTATTACCAAACGGTAAAGCGATCGTTTACACAGGTACTTCACCGCACGGGCAGGGTCACGTCACTTCGTGGGCAATGATCGCCAGCAGTGAAACCGGTATCTCTATCGAAGACATAGATGTTGTTTGGGGCGACACAGATCTGGTTCCAAGCGGTGGCGGCACGATGGGCTCGCGATCATTACAACATGGTGGCGCTGCAGTGCAAAAAGTTTCAATTGAACTTGTTGACGAAGCACGCAAACAGGCCGCAAAATTGCTTGAAGCAAATGAAAGCGATGTTGTTCTCAACAAAGAGACTGGCGCGTTTCATGTTGCTGGTACTCCAGCAATTTCAAAGTCGTGGTCTGATATCGCAACTGCCGCTGACACGAAAACTGGTATCACTCAAGAAGGAATCTTCGTTGCAAGTTCTGCGACGTTTCCGTTTGGGTCTCACGTTGCAATTGTCGAAGTTGATACAGAAACCGGCCAAGTAAAGCATCGTCGACATATCGCGTGTGACGATGCTGGCAAAGTTGTTAATCCACTTATTCTTGATGGTCAGATTCATGGCGGTATCGCCCAAGGAACAGCCCAAGCATTGCTCGAAGAGTTTCGCTATGACCAAGACGGCAACCCGATAACGACAAACTTCGCCGACTACACATTTATTTCTGCAGCCGAACTGCCGAGCATTGAAGTTGTACACATGGAGACACCGACTTTTATAAACCCGCTTGGCGCAAAAGGCATCGGTGAATCGGGCTCAATCGGTTCAACACCAGCAGTGCAATCTGCAGTGATTGACGCGCTGTTGCATTTGGGTGTTCGTCACATCGACATGCCAACAACCCCAGAGCGTGTTTGGTCGGCAATTGCTAACGCGTCTGCTTAATCAAAGTCGGCAAATTTATCGTATTATTTCAGGGTGACAAACTCGCCGATAATCGCAGAAAATCTTGTCCGCCACTTCGGTGATGTACAAGCAGTCAAAGGAATCAACTTAGAAGTTAAAGCCGGAGAGATATTCGGCTTTCTTGGACCAAACGGTGCCGGCAAAAGCACGGTAGTTCGAATGTTGACAACTCTGTTGCGCCCAACCTCTGGCACTGCACACGTTGCCGGCTTTGATGTTGTCAAAGACGCCGACAAAGTTCGACGCAGTATCGGTGTTGCCTTGCAAGATGCGGCGATTGATCCGTTGATGACCGGTGCAGAGTTACTTTCGTTGCAGGCTGTTCTTTATGGCATCCCATCGGCGATGATGAAAAAACGTGCAGATGAGTTACTTGAACGCGTCGGGCTAACCGCTGCCGCATCGCGACGCGTATCTACATACTCGGGCGGCATGCGTCGCCGACTTGATCTTGCACTTTCACTGATTCATCAGCCAACTGTCTTGTTTTTGGATGAGCCGACGACTGGCCTAGATCCGATGAGTCGTCTTACATTATGGGAAGAAGTTCGTCGCCTAAATAAGGAAGGCACGACCGTGATGTTGACAACACAATATTTAGAAGAGGCGGATCAGCTTGCAGACAGAATTGCGATCATTGATCACGGCAAAATTGTTCGCGAAGGAAAACCAGTCGATTTGAAAGCAAGCGTTGGTGCGCCTACTTTGATAATCAAAACCAATATTGACCAGGCTGAAAAAGCCAAAACTGTGCTCAGTACTTTTGGTGACTTACGGCCTGGCGCTGAAGGTGCTCTCGGTGTTGGTCTGCATGGCGGTGCAACACAAGTTACAGACGTGGTGCGCAAACTCGACGAAGCTGGCGTGCATGTGCAACATCTCGAAATCACCGAGCCAAGTTTGGATGACGTTTTTGCCGAAGCCACTGGTTACCGCCTTGAAGGTGCAGACAATGCACCATCAGCTGGCGATAACGGTGATGAAGAACCAGCGAAGAAAAAATCGCGACGAGGACGGAAGTGACGAAAAATTCAATCCGTCAAACTGTTGCGCGTGGTAAGCGCTCAACACTCTAACTTTTTCGCCAGCCGGCACTTGTCTTGCCGAGCATGATCTTTCCGTTGTTTTTTTCATTTCTTGGAAACTCTTCATTTGGCAAAACGACATCACTACCTGGGTTTCCAAAAGTTTCGTCGTATCTGCAATTTCAACTTGCAGGAACAATTGTTCAAGGTGTTCTATTTGGTTCAGTAACTGGTGCGGCGGCATTAGCAACTGATATTGAAAACGGTTTCTTCGACCGACTTCTCGCCTCGCCAACATCGCGCACTGGCATTTTATTTGGTCGCTTAGCTGGAAGTGTTTTGTTCGGTGCGTTTTCAACTGCCGTTTTTATTTTTGCACTACTTCCATTTGGCGCAGATGTCTCGGCGGGCATTCGTGGAGTCATCACCATGATCATCAGCGGCGCTTTAATCTCTCTGGCAGTTGGTGCTTTGATGTCATCTGTTGCTCTTAAAACTGGATCTTCAGAAGCAGTTCAAGGCACCTTCCCACTGTTATTTATTCTGTTGTTTTTTTCTAGCGCATTCTTTCCGCGCGAAACTATGAGCGGAATTTATAAAACAATCGCTGGTTTAAATCCAATTTCTCATCTTGTTGAAGGTATTCGCGCACTGTCACTTGACGGCTTCACTGCATCAGCGACGGCGCGTGCAGTGCTTGTGCCGTTGGCTATTGCGATCGTCGCGCTATTCATTGCAAACTCACAACTAAATAAGCGTCTGAGGTCAAATTAATGAACACTGCAACGCAATTATCGGCACACATATCAACAGACACAATGAATCACGAAAAGAATCTTCACACAACCACGATGCGCAGCGCCGGACAATTAATAAAACGCAGTTTGATTAATACGCGCCGACTGCCATCAGCATTCATCCCAACTTTGGCGATGCCTATTTTCAATATGGTTTCTTTCTCTGGGACATTTTTTGCGTTAACGAAACTGCCAGGGTTTCCAACCGATCGATCTGTTAACTGGTTCATGCCACTCGGCTTAGCCATGGGTGCAGCCTTCAGTGGGGTCGGTCTTGGTTTTTCTCTAATTCGTGATTTAGAAAACGGTTTCTATGATCGCTTAAGAATGTCGCCGACATCTCGTATCTCTCTAATTGTCGGCCCAGTGCTAGCCACATGGATTCGAGTCACATTGGTTGCAATCTTTGTGTTCATCGTCGGAGGATTCTTAGGAGCAAGGCCAACCGCTGGTGTGCTGAGTTACGTTTGTTCTCTCGTCGCTGCACTTGGTATTTCAACAATTGGCGCAGGTTGGGGTTTAGGTTTGGCATTTAGATTTCAAGATATGCGCGGTGCGGCGATCATGCAAATGTCAATTTTTTTGACAATGTTTATGTCAACCGCGCAAGTGCCATTAAATGTGATGACGGGATGGCTGCATGCTGTTGCTCGAGTCAACCCAGTAACAAATATTTTTCGCTTGTCACGATCTGGTTGGGTTAATGAATCTTCGGCTGGCTACATGAGTTGGTCGAATGCATATGGCGGGCTTATTGCTATTGCTGTTTTGAGCGTTTTAAGCCTGTTGTTTGCCGTGCGAAGCCTTAAAAAAATAGACAAATAGACAGCCGATTGGACGGCCGAATAGCACGATTAGTGGTTTTGTGCTCAGTGAGGGCATTATTGAGATAGTCGGCGGTACTTCAAAAAATTGAAAAATCTCGCCGTAAAGAACCGGGGGTTGATAATGAAGGTTTCAATCACAGTAAACGGCAAAGAACATCACGGCGATGTTGAGCCGAGAACTTTGCTCGTCCATTACATTCGCGAGACACTTGGGCTAACTGGCACGAATGTCGGATGTGACACTTCAAGTTGTGGTGCTTGCACGATTCACTTAAACGGTGAAGCAGTAAAAAGTTGCACATTGCTCGCGGTGCAAGCCGATGGAGACAGCGTGACAACAATCGAAGGTCTTGCTAAAGACGGTGTGATGCATCCGATGCAAACTGCTTTCATGGAGAATCACGGCCTGCAGTGTGGCTATTGCACACCCGGCATGGTGATGGCGGCAATCGGTTTGTTAAACGAAAACCCAAAGCCAAGCGAAGAGCAAGTGCGCCTCGGTCTTGAGGGCAACTTGTGTCGTTGCACTGGATATCACAACATCGTCAAGTCTGTACTCGCCGCCGCGAGTGCAAAGTAAAGGGGCTCGTCATGACGATCACCGAGAATAAGCCGAACAGCATTATCGGCACACGACTTTTGCGTCGTGAAGATCCACCGCTATTAACTGGCGAGGCGAAGTTCACCAACGATTTAAATATTCCCGGCGCATTGCACTTGTCAGTTTTGCGATCACCGTACGCACACGCAAACATTAAATCAATTGATGTTTCGGCCGCGCTGAAAATCGCTGGCGTAGTAGCGGTTTACACCGGTAAAGATTTGCAATCAGCATGGGCAGCGCCGATGCCGTGCGCGTGGCCAGTGACCACAGACATGAAGAATCCGCCGCACTATCCGTTGGCAATCGACAAAGTTAACTATGTCGGCGACGGTGTAGCCGCAATTTTGGCTATAAACGAAACTGCTTCACGAGATGCTCTTGACGCAATTGATGTGCAATACGAGCCACTGAAGGCCGTTGTCGATCTTGAAGATGCACTGAGTGACAAAAACATTATCCACAAAGATCTTGGCACTAACAAGAGTTACACCTGGCCGCTACTAGTAGAAGAGACACCTGGCTGCGTTGAAGAAGCGTTCAAGAAAGCAAAATACAAAATTAAAGAGCGATACGTTCAGCAGCGACTGATCCCAATGGCGATGGAGCCGCGTGCAATTGCAGCAGTGCCACAACCATTTGGTGGTGACATCACGCTCTATTCGTCGACACAGATTCCGCACATTTTGAAAGTGATGTCGGCGCTGACACTCGGCATACCCGAACAACAAGTTCGTGTCGTAGCGCCAAGCGTCGGTGGCGGTTTCGGTTCGAAACTCGACGTTTATGCAGAAGAACTCTTGTGCATGGCGCTCGCCCGCAAACACAACACACCAGTGCGTTGGGTTGAAGAGCGTACTGAAAATACGCAGGCAACGATTCAAGGTCGCGGACAAATTCAACATGTTGAATTGGCCGCCGACGAAAACGGCAAGATCACCGCGGTTCGTGTGCGAATCATCGGCGATATGGGTGCGTATTTGCAACTCGTCACACCAGGCGTGCCGATTCTTGGGGCGTTTTTATATGCAGGCGTCTATGACATTCCGAAGGCATACGACTTCAGTTGCACTTCGGTGTTTACAAACTTGACCCCTACAGATGCATATCGTGGCGCTGGTCGACCAGAGGCGACATATGCAATCGAAATGGCGGTTGAAGCACTGGCTCGTGAAATGAAAATTGACTCGTTCGAATTGCGCAAGCGCAACTACATCAAAAAAGAGCAGTTTCCATATATGGCATTTAGTGGTCTGACATATGACTCGGGTGATCACCTGCTGGCTGCCGAAAAAGCCGCCAAGATGACCGACCTAGCAGGTGTTCGTGCGCAACAGAAAAAACAAAATGTACCTGGTGCGACGAAACTGCTGGGCGTCGGCATGAGCTCATATTTTGAAATGTGCGGTCTCGCGCCGTCGCGCGTTTTGGCGTCGCTCAACTACAGCGCGGGCGGTTGGGAAGCCGCAACCGTACGCGTGTTGCCGACGAACAAAGTTCAAGTCATCACAGGCACTTCACCACACGGTCAAGGACACGAAACTTCTTGGGCGATGATTGCTGCCGAGAAACTTGGTGTGGCACCCGAAGATGTTGATGTCTTGCACAGCGACACGGCGATTTCTGCACTGGGTCTTGATACCTATGGCTCGCGAAGTTTACCTGTGGGTGGCGTTGCGATTGCACTCGCCTGCGACAAGGTGATCGAAAAAGCGAAATTGATTGCAGCCCACCAACTTGAATGTGCTGCAGAAGATTTGCAATTCGTGAATGGTACTTTCAGCGTCAAGGGCTCACCAGACCGTGCATTACCGCTTGCGGCGATTGCGTTCGGTGCGTTCACCGCACACAACTTGCCTGACGGTTGCGAACCAAACCTTGAAGCGCAAGTTTCATACGACCCACCAAACTTCTCGTGGCCATTTGGAACGCACATGTGCGTAGTCGAAGTCGATACAGAAACAGGTGCGGTGAAAATCTTGAAATATATTGCGGTAGATGACTGCGGAAATCAAATCAATCCGCTGATTGTTGAAGGTCAAGTACATGGTGGTGTGGTGCAAGGCATCGCCCAGGCATTATTTGAAGAAGCCGTTTACGACAGCGATGGCAACTTGAAGTCGTCGAACCTCGCCGAATATCTCGTGCCTGCTGCATGTGATGTACCGTCGATCACGACTGCTCACACGATCACGCCATCACCAACAAATCAACTGGGCGTCAAGGGCATTGGTGAGGCGGGCACGATCGGCGCAGCACCAACGGTGATGACCGCGATTATTGATGCGCTATCAAGTCTTGGTGTCACCACTATGGCGATGCCGGCGTCACCACAAACAGTATGGAAAACAATTAACGAAGCAACTCGTGGAGGTAAGAAATGATTCCTGCAGCATTTGATTACAAGCGGGCATCATCTGCCGCCGAAGCAATTTCGCTAGTCAGCCAATACGGCAGTGACGCAAAGTTTCTGGCCGGTGGTCACAGTTTGTTGCCACTGATGAAACTTCGTCTTGCGCAACCAGCGATGTTGATCGACATTGGTCGCATCAAAGATCTTTCGTACATCAAAGATGCGGGCAACCACATTGCGATTGGTGCGCTGACGCGACATATGGATGTTGAAACATCAAAAGTATTGCTCGAGCACGCGCCATTGCTTAGCCATGCGGCTGGTCATGTTGGCGATGCGCAAGTACGTCACCGTGGCACGATCGGTGGTTCAATTGCTCACGCAGACCCTGCAAGTGATTTGCCAGCAACAACACTTGCGCTCGGCGCAACATATGTTGTGCAAGGGCCACGCGGTCAGCGTGAAATCGCTGCAGCGAACTTTTATAAAGGTTTTCTTGAAAGTGACTTGGCCGCAGATGAAATGCTGATTGAAATTCGCGTTCCGAAAATGCAAGGTGCCGGCTGGAGTTTTCAAAAGTTCAACCGTCGCGCACAAGACTGGGCGATCGTCGGTGTTGCCGCATGGCGTCGAAAAGATGAGGCTGGGGTTGCGCTCGTGAATATGGGTTCGACGCCAATTCTTGCGACGAGTGTTGCCAACGCAATCGCCAAAGGTGCTTCAATTAGTGATGCGGCAGCAATGGCGTCTAACGAGGCTGAGCCGCAGAGTGATCTCAATGCGTCAACTGAATATCGTAAGCATTTGGCATCGGTTCTAGTTCGTCGCGCACTCGAGGCTGCTTCAAAATAATAGATATTCGTCTTACTCGTTTTAGACCAGCACTAGTTTTTCTCTACTTA
>WLFB01000220.1 GCA_009703975.1 Actinomycetota bacterium
GACGTACTGCTTCTAAATAATGTTCAACAGCGACGCCAGGCTAAACGACGTAACTTGAATTTTTCACAAACTCATTGGGATCTTGTGCGAAATTTGGTTCCGCATCGTCAATGATTGTGATCCACTCCTCATTATTTGGTGTTCTACCTACAACAACACGGGGAATTAGAAACTCATGCGGTTGATTGCTTTCGAATGGGATGCATCCAATAGCGATCGGACCAGAGTTCGGAATATTCGTTAAGTTTTGATGGTCAATGTCTTGAAGTGATGCCAAAACATCACTTGGTTTGACGTTTTTTGCGACACCTTGTGCAGCGACACCAAATTCGCTCTTAACAAATAGGTAGCCATCATCTCTCGCGAATTCAGTTAGGTCTAGTCGCTTATCTGTAAATTGAGAAACTAATTTTGTAACTGCGCGCATTTCAATTTCGTGTTGCAGTAAAAAGTTGAGTTAACCCACCTGAAAGTTGCTCGTGCTTGACATCAGCAAACCCAGAGCCTTCAAGCATTTGGGTAATTATCAAGGGCGACGGTAAGTAGGCGACACTGCGTGGCAAATATTTATACGCAGCCCGATCTGCAAATATTCCGCCGATTAGAGGCACAATCTTGCCAAAATAGATTGAATTACCAAACCGCACAAATCGGCTCGTCGGAACGCCGACGTCTAGTAAAGCGATTCTTCCTTTGAACCTTGTGACTCTTGCAATCTCATTAAAGAAAGTTTGCAGATTTTCAAGATTTCGCAGTGCAAAGCCACAAGTAATTCCATCGACACTTGCATTCGGGAAAGGTAACTTCTGGATATCAGCTTGACTTCTTGGAACCCGACTCTTATCAGCCTCCAGCATCCCTAGTGAGATATCAATCGACAGAGGAGTAAAGCCATTTTCTCGTAATGCGATGCAAAGATCGCCTGTACCGCTAGCAAGATCTAAGACTCGAGAACCCAGTGGTAGTAAAAGTGAGTCAATAGTTCGGCTACGCCACTTCCGATCTAATCCAAAGGTCATTAGCCGATTTACAAAGTTATAGCGCGGTGCGATGGCATCAAACATTTCTTGCACTGCTACTACTTTTTCTGCCCCTTGCGGCAGGTCGTTACGATCCCATTTACGTTTTGGGTTCGCTGACGAATTCATGCTTTGCAGACTACGCCAAAAAGATAGATACAGGGATGTCAATTGTGTCTCGTGGATCTGCCAAACTAGCTAGGGAGATTTTTATGATTGATTTTTCTTTTTCACCAGAAGTCGAGCAGGTTCGATTAAAGGTTCGCGAATTTATGGATACTCGGGTTCGTCCAGATTGGGAGGCGACTGACGAGAAGGATCGCGACGCTGTGGTAAGAACGATCGTTAAATTGCGTGGTGTCGCTCGCAAAGAATGGAATCTTTGGTTACCCCATATGCCAGCAGAATGGGGCGGAATGGGACTTGGTCCAACAGCTATGGCTGCAGTCTCGGCAGAGGCTGCCAAGGTGAGTATCGGGCCGTTCGTGTTGAATGCGCAAGCGCCGGACGAGGGTAATCAACACACACTTTTGCATTGGGGTACCGACGAACAAAAAGAGAAATATCTTCGACCACTATGCGAAGGCACTTCGAGAAGTTGTTTTGCGATGACTGAACCAGAAGTTGCCGGAAGCGACCCGACATTAATTAAGACTCACGCTTACCAAGACGGCGAAGAGTGGGTCATAAACGGTCATAAGTGGTTTATTTCTGGTGCACGTGGAGCAAAATTTGCATTATTGGTAGCGCGAACTGAAGATGACCCAGACCTACCTCAGGCGGCGAATTCGTGTTTCATCGTTGATATTCCGAGTGAGGGTTTCAATATTGTTCGTGATGTTGAGACAATGTCTGGCGGGCATAATCACTGTGAGATTGAAATCAAAGATCTTCGAGTTCCAGCTAAAAATATGTTGGGTGGGCGCGGGCAAGGTCATCTTTTGGGTCAATACCGCCTCGGGCCAGCACGTTTGGCCCACTGCATGCGATGGATCGGTCAAGCCGAGATCGCACTTGACATGATGGTTGACCGTGCGCTCAAACGATATTCACACGGTTCGATACTTGCCGAGAAGCAGGGTATCCAATGGTTGATCTCTGATTCTGCGATGGAGCTGTACCAATGCAAATTGATGGTCTTGCATGCCGCCTACAAGCTTGAAAACGGTCACTCGTTTATCTCTGAAGTTTCTATGGCGAAGCATTTTGTAGCTAATAGCTTGTGGAGAATCATTGATCGCGCAATACAGGTACACGGGGCACTCGGCTATTCAACTGATACGCCACTAGCGCTTATGTTGCAACAAGCGCGATGGAGTCTCTTTGCCGACGGTGCTGATGAGATTCACCAAATGCGAATCGCACAACGAACCATTGCTGCATACAAAGATCACGGGTCAACTAAAACAGCGACAGGAGATTTGCCGTTATGAGTTCAGCAAAGCAACACATTACGTTTGGCGTATTTATTCCACAAGGTTGGAAGATGGAATTGGTAAGCATTGCTGACCCGGTAATGAAGTGGCAGAAAACTATTGAGGTGGCACAACTTGCTGAAAAACTTGGCTATGACTCAATTTGGGTTTACGACCATTTTCACAATGTTCCGCGACCAGCCCATGAAACAGTTTTTGAGTGCTGGACAGTGATGGCAGCTATCAGTCAGTTGACGACAAGAATACGCCTCGGTCAGATGGTTGGCTGCAATTTATATCGCGAACCAAGTTTGCTTGCGAAAATCACGTCGACTCTAGATGTGATTTCTGGCGGTCGTCTTGATTGGGGGATCGGTGCCGGATGGTATGAAAATGAGTGTCGCGGCTATGGATTTGATTTTCCGGAGCCAAAAGTGCGAATAGCTATGTTGCGCGAATGTGTTGAAATTGTTCGCTCAATGTGGACTAATGAGGAAACGACATTCGACGGCAAGCACTACAAGATGGTTCGCGGTAACTGCGACCCTAAGCCATTACAAAAACCTTACCCGCCAATTTGGATTGGCGGAGGTGGTGAACAACTCACACTTCGCGTGGTAGCACGGTATGCAGATTATTCAAATTTTGGTGGAACCCCGCAGGAGTTCGCTCACAAAATTGAAATTTTGAAAGCACACTGTTTAGCTGTGGGCCGTGACGAATCTGAGATTAAAAAAACTTGGTCACCCGATGTCTTTATTCGTCGAACCGAAAAAGAACTTAAAGCCGAGGGATCGCTAAGTTTACGAGGTGATGCTTTTGATAATTGGCAAAATGCAAACTTGGTTGGCACGGTCGAGCAAGTATCAGAAAAGGTTCAGAAATATATCGA
>WLFB01000221.1 GCA_009703975.1 Actinomycetota bacterium
AATACGTCAAACAGAGTTGCAAGAAATGCGTCGTCGGCAAAGTTCTGAAGTCAGAGAAATTTCGCAACGCCTTGACGATTCTCGCCGTCAGCGAACCGCTAACGAGAAACAACTCGAAGAATTGCGCGAGCGCAACCGTCGAATTGAATTAGAAGAATCAGAAGTCAAAGTTCGACTTGAAGGAGCGATTGACACATTGCGTCGTGATCTCGAAGTTGAGCCACAGCGGGCGATCGACACGCCTTTGCCCGAACTTCCAGAGGGTACTAACCCACTCGCTCGCCAGCGCGAACTTGAGCGCGAACTTCGCTTAATGGGGCCAATTAATCCGCTGGCATTGGAAGAGTTCACCGAACTACAGATTCGAAATACATTTCTCGAAGAGCAACTTGAAGATGTCAAGAATTCTCGTCGTGAACTAATGAAAGTGATCAAGCAAGTTGATCAGGAAATTCAAAGCAATTTTGCTGCCGCTTATGCCGATGTGCGAGACAACTTTACAAAATTGTTTGCGATGCTATTTCCGGGTGGCACTGGTCGATTGACTCTTACCAACCCAGACGATTTGCTTAACAGCGGTATCGAAGTTGAAGCAAAGCCGAGTGGTAAAAACGTGAAGAAACTCTCGCTACTTTCGGGTGGTGAGCGGTCTTTGACTGCGCTGGCGTATTTGTTTGCCGTTTTTAGAAGTCGACCTTCGCCGTTTTACGTGATGGACGAAGTTGAAGCGGCCCTCGACGACGTCAACTTGCACCGTTTCTTGGCATTGATTCAAGAGTTTCGTCAAGAAGCGCAGCTACTGATTGTCAGTCACCAAAAGCGCACGATGGAAGCCGGTGACTCTTTGCTTGGTGTGACGATGCAACCAGGTGGTTCATCGCGTGTGATCGTTGAACGAGTGTCTGCTCAATCAGCGTAAACTTATTTATGCTCGCGCTTGACTTTTTTGCGCAACTTGTTGCAGCAGATACTGCTCCAAAAATAATGCTGGTGTTGGCGTTGCTTGTTTCAATTTTTGGAATCTATGTCGTCTTATCCAGTCGTCGCGACCGCGCCGCTGCCAACCAAGTGGCTACTCACGTAACTAGAGATGAAACAAGCAATAAAACTAGTTACGACGCGAGCCAGACAGATTTGTCTGTTCGCGACCGAATATCTAAGACACGGTCGTCATTTGCCGGCGCGATTTCGGTTGCATTAACTCGATCGTCAATCACACAACAAACTTGGGATGAACTTGAAGAAGCATTGTTGCGTGCAGATGTTGGACTAACAACTACTGCACGTGTTCTGGCGCCACTACGTGAACTAGTTAAATCCAAGAAAATTACTCAACCGAAAGATTTGGCCTCAGCGCTTCAAAATGAGATGACTGCACAGTTGTCGCAAAACTCGCGTGAGTTGAATTTTGACTCCTCTTTGGGCGCCCCAAATATCTGGCTCGTAGTTGGGGTTAACGGTGCTGGTAAGACAACAACGATCGGCAAACTTTCCGCTCAACAACGAGCACTCGGACGCAGTGTTCTTTTGGCGGCCGGTGACACATTTCGTGCAGCGGCAGGCGAGCAATTAGAAACATGGGCTTTGCGATCTGGCGCCGAAATTGTGCGTGGTGCTGAAGGCGGAGACCCCAGTTCTGTAATCTTTGACGGCGTTGCACGAGCCACCGCACAAAAAATTGATCTTGTGCTTGCTGACACTGCAGGGAGATTGCAAAATAACACCAACTTGATGGAGGAACTCGCCAAGGTTCGAAGAGTTGCTGACAAAGGAAGTGGCAAGGTGACCGAAGTTCTGTTGGTGATTGACGCAACAACCGGCCAGAACGGATTGACTCAAGCCAAACAGTTTTCACAGTCAACGCAAGTCACGGGCGTTGTGTTGACAAAACTTGACGGCTCAGCCAAAGGTGGCATCGTGTTTGCAATTGAAACTGAACTCGCGATACCAGTGAAACTTGTCGGTCTCGGCGAAACTATTAACGATCTTGTTGCGTTCAACGCGGCCGAATTTGTCTCGGCGTTATTCGACTAGTCGACTTGGGTCGAAGAAAAATTCACGGGTAACCTAATCTTCAATGTTTGAAACACTTTCAGATCGACTCGGCGGTGTTCTAAAGAACCTCCGCAATCGAGGTCGCTTAACGCAACAAGATGTAACCGAAGTTTTAGCAGAGGTTCGAACTGCGTTACTTGAAGCCGACGTAAATGTCACAGTTGTTCGAGATGTTGTTGAGAGAATTCGGTTGCAAGCAGTTGGAGCAACGTCATCTACAGCGCTTAATCCTGGTCAGCAAATAATAAAAATAGTCAACGATGAACTTGTTTCAATGCTCGGTGGAGAGACGTTAAAAATAATGTATGCCAGTCAACCACCGACAGTTGTGTTGATGGCCGGCCTACAAGGTTCTGGTAAAACTACGAGTGCGGCCAAACTCGCGAGTTGGTTTAAGTCGCAGGGTAGACAGCCAATGCTTGTTGGCGCCGACTTGCAACGCCCGGCCGCAGTTGAACAATTGCGCGTACTTGGTGCTCAAATAAGTGTCCCAGTTTTTTCTGCTCCTGGTGACCCTGTAAAAACTGCGCAACTTGGTCTGGCTGAAGCAAAAAGTCTTGGGCGAGATGTTTTAATTGTCGACACGGCTGGCCGTTTGGCAATCGATGAAGAAATGATGCAACAAGTAAAAGACATTTCAAAAGCGGTCAAGCCGAATTACACGTTCCTGGTGGTTGATGCAATGACTGGTCAAGATGCTGTCACTGTGGCTCAGGCATTTGAAGCAACCCTTTCGATTGATGGCGTCGTACTAACAAAACTTGATGGCGATGCACGCGGAGGCGCCGCGCTTTCGGTAAAGCATGTTCTCGGCAAGCCAATTGCATTTGCTGCGACTGGCGAGAAACTTGACGCATTCGAACAATTTCATCCAGATCGTATGGCGAGTCGCATCTTAGGAATGGGCGACATGCTCACTCTGATTGAGCAAGCTGAAAAAGTCTTTGAAAAAGATAAAGCCGAAGAAGCCGCCGCAAAAATGCTTGAGGGCGAGTTCACACTTGCGGATTTTCTTGAACAGTTGCAGCAACTCAAAAAGATGGGATCGCTTCAGGGGATTATGGGGATGACGCCGGGCGTGCCCAAGGAGATGAAGAACGCGGAGATTCCAGAAGATCAGGTGAAGCGGACTGAGGCAATCATTTTTTCAATGACGCCACAAGAGCGTGCAAACCCAGAGCTGATTAATGGCTCGCGGCGAACGCGCATCTCGAAGGGCTCGGGCACCACGGTTGCCGATGTCAATC
>WLFB01000222.1 GCA_009703975.1 Actinomycetota bacterium
GAATTTGTATGGTTCGCCTAATAATTAATTCTTACATCTCCAAGCATGACATATGTAACTTTCTTTTTCCGAATCCAAGACATAAATAGGCTAGACATATAAATAGATGAATACAGCAAAAATCAAAACCTTAGGAGTTCCCAAAGAGACCAAAACTTCAGAGGGTCGAGTTGCGATAACCCCTGATGGAGTTCGCGAATTTGAGCGTGCTGGAGTTGAAGTATTCGTCGAGACTGGAGCAGGTCTTGGTGCATCAATTGAGGACGCTCACTTCTCCGCCGCGGGGGCAACGATTGTGCCGACTGCTGGCGACGCCTGGTCTCAACAAATGGTTATCAAAGTCAAAGAGCCAACTACTCAAGAGTTTGAATTTCTGCGCGCCGACCTGACACTTTTCACGTATCTGCATTTGGCTGCTTATCCGAAAGTTGCCGAGGCATTGCTAAAAAACAAGACAACGTCAATCGCTTATGAAACTGTGCAGGAAGAAGATGCTTCACTTCCGCTACTTGCCCCAATGAGCGAAATCGCAGGTCGAATCGCCACTCAGGTAGGCGCGTTTTATTTACAACGCCCCAACGGCGGACGTGGGGTGTTAATGGGAGGCGCACCAGGTGTCAGCCCAGCCAAAGTTGTCGTAATTGGTGCAGGAAATGTTGGATGGAATTCGGCATGGATTGCTGGTGGTATGGAAGCCGAAGTTTTATTGCTTGACAAGAATTTGGATCGTCTACGAATGCTTGACCAAATTATTCGCGGACGAATCACAACTATCGCCTCTAACCGTGGTGCAATTGAACGATGTGTTGCTCAGGCCGATCTGTTGATTGGCGCAGTACTCGTCGCTGGTGCGCGAGCGCCAATCGTTGTCTCGCAAGACATGGTCAAGTCAATGAAGCCCGGTGCAGTAATCGTTGATGTCGCGGTCGACCAAGGTGGTTGCATCGAAACTATTCACGAGACAACGCACAAAGAGCCTGTTTATGAACAGCACGGTGTCTTGCACTATGCGGTTGGCAATATGCCTGGTGCAGTACCGCATACGAGCACCTATGCGTTAACTAATGCGACTCTGCCTTATCTAATTGATGTTGCGAAGTATGGAACTCGCGCTGCCGCACAACGCAATGAAGCACTGAAACTTGGTGTCAATACAGTTGATGGACAAATAACAAATGACGCCGCAGCAAAAGCGCTCGGACTCGACGCTGTTGATCCACTTACTGTCTTGACGCAATAGCTAGCCAATTAACTAATCGCAACAACTATCACGCCAGCCGCAAGAACCACATTTAAAATGTGCATGCTCGGCATGCAAAGACGAACCACAGTGTGGACACTCCGAGAATACGGCGTGACGTGTGCGACAACTATCGGTAACGCCTTGCCCAGTCTCATTTAATTTCGGTGACTCTTCGAACTGTGTTATCTCCATAATCAAATTATTGCACTAGCGTCAAGGTTCTTCGTGTATGACTGATACAACCGATTCTTCAACACCGGTTAGCCGTCGACTCAACCCACATAAAGTAGGCAGTGCTCGAGCAGCGTTTCATGTGCGCGACTTTCGCCGAATTTGGTTTGGCTCATTTGCTTCAAACATCGGCACTTGGATTCAAAACGTTGTACTACCTGTTTATGTTTATGCGCGAACAGGGCGTGCCTCATTTGTTGCTTTACTGATTTTCGCCCAACTTGGGCCGATTCTGTTGCTGTCAATACCGGGCGGCGTTATTGCCGATCGAGTGGATCGCAAGAAATTTCTGATTTCAATGCAAGCAGTTCAACTTATTTGCTCGCTATTGCTTGCATTGTTTGCAGCTAATAATTCACCCATTTGGATGCTTTTTCTCGCTCAACTCGGCGTTGGCGTTGGCAACGCACTGAATATTCCGGCGTGGTCGGCAATGTTGACTTCATTAGTACCACCGAGCGATATAGCTGGAGCAATCTCACTCAACTCAACCGTAATAAACGGCGCACGAGTGGTCGGGCCGATCATCGTGGCTTTACTTTCGCAGTGGAACGTCACATCTTCCGAATTTTTTGCAATTAATGCAGTGACTTACTTATTTGTTATCTTCGCACTACTAAGCGTGAATGTACCAGCAATTGCTTTTGACACAACCGCAGGTTGGCGAAGGTTCACTTTCGCATTCAAAATCGCCCGTGAACGAGTCGTGATATCGCGACTGATTTTAACTCTTGCTTCATTTTCATTATTGTCGCTTCCTTACGTCGGACTCTTCCCAGCCATCACCCAACTAAATTTTGGTATTGAATCTCAAAGCGCAACATATAATTGGCTTTACGCCACATGGGGTCTTGGCGCGTGCATCGGTGGGTTGAGTGTTTCAACTTTGTTTGTCGATATTGACAACCGAAAATTGATTCGAATGGGCTTTGCCAGTTTCGCAGTGAGCATGATGGGGTTTGCACTAGCGCCAAATATTGAACTTGCATTTTTAACTGTTTTCTTTTTAGGTGCCGCCTATTTTTTTACAACCACTGCAATGCAAACTGTCTTCGCATCTGGGCTCACCCCAGAAATACGGGCTCGAGTTATGGCGCTTTGGTTCATGGCCTTTGGCGGAACAGTGCCAATCGGCAATCTAATTTTTGGTCCACTGGTCGACCGTTATGGTTCGCAGTGGCTACTAGTTTTAGGTTCGCTGTGGGCTGTTGTTTTGTGGTGGTGGTGCGATATTGAGCGTCTCGAACGTAACGATTCAAACCCACTCGTTTTATAACTCGTCGTATAAACCTTCACACAGTCCCACCAGCCCGGCAACTTTTGAACCCTTAACAAGCACGAGGTCTCCCTCGCTTAGTTCGGCCAAAACTTGGCGGGCTTGCGAAAAATTAATTGGTCGTACCCCATACAGATCAGTTTCAATTGCGACTAGTTCTATTTGATTCTGTTTCGCCAGTAAGGCGATTGCTAAGTGATCTTCACTTGGCTCAGCGAGTTCAGCCATGAGTCCGCAAAATGCCGTGCGTCTAGCACCAGAAAAGGTCAAAAGTGTTTCCAACGCCGCACGCATTGAAGCAGGGTTGGCGTTATAAGAATCATCAAGCACCACAGCACCATTTTTAAGTTTTCTAATTTGCATTCGCGAAGGCGAAATTTCTGATTTAGAAATCGCTTCTGCAGCCTGCGAGATATCTACACTCAAAACACCCGCTACACAAAGCGCCGCCAGCGCGTTATGTGCCATGTGCTTACCGGGGACATTCATTGACAACTTCGCATCACCCCAAGGAGTCTTAACCATTGCAATCGCACGGCCTTGCTGGC
>WLFB01000223.1 GCA_009703975.1 Actinomycetota bacterium
AGAAATGTCTGGATCGCGGCGCGTTTATCTCTTTTTCTGGGATCGTCACATTTAAAAAAGCTGAAGAAATTCGTGATGCTGCGAAAATTTGCAGTGCCGACAAAATGCTCGTTGAAACCGATAGCCCGTTTCTCGCACCAGTGCCCCATCGCGGAGTGTCTAATCAGCCGGCATATCTTGTTGATGTCGGCGCATGTTTAGCGCAAGTTCGAAATGTGTCAATCAATGAGATCGCAAATCAAACAACCAGCAACGCGCTGATTGCTTTCGCAGGGCTATGTGCATAGCCTTAGATACCTGCAGAACTAATTCAGTAACAGGGAGCAATTAAATTGTTACTTTCGACTTTTCAGCGCCGACGGATAGTCGTTTTGACGGTAATAACTTTGATTTTGCTACCTATTTTGAGATCTTGTAACGGAAACAACCCCTCTGATTCTGCAACTACAGCGACGACAATTGACCCTGCTTTCAACACGATTGCGCCAAGTTCAGGAGTTGTCTCGGATGAAGAGTCGCCCGCTCCGATAATTCTCAGTGGGCCTGCGCCAATTGTTCAAGACGGCTCGGCACAAATTGCTTATCCAGCCACCGAAACCAGCGGATTGCAACTAATTGCTTCTTTTAGCAACTTTGACAACGCCCCAGATGTCGTTTGTTTTATTCCATCAGCACCTTTTGGAATTACATTAACGATCAAAAATATCAACAACGGTAGAACGACAAATTGCACCAACGTTTACCGTGAAACAATGCCAGCAGGAGCAACAGCGTTGTTGCATACAAAAGTTTTTGAAAGGGTTTCAAATCTTGTTGATGCGCCGATCCCAGTGAACGTAACCTGGTGACATTCTCACGAACTGAAGTTTCTGCGCTCTTAACCAAACATGGGCTGGCTCCACGACGAGCATTCGGTCAAAACTTTGTAGTCGATGCCAACACGGTTAGAAAGATTGCTCGCCTTGCCGATGTGCGAGCGGGAGACTTTGTACTTGAAATCGGCGCAGGCCTTGGCTCTCTAACACTCGCACTTGCCGAAACTGGAGCACAGATTGTCGCCGTCGAAATTGATAACGGATTAGTTGAAGTGCTGCGAGAAAATACTGCGTCACTGCCAAATGTTGAGATAATCCACGGGGATGCAATGCAACTTGACTGGCAGCCGTTGCTCTCAAAGTCAAAGCACTGGCATGTTGTGGCTAACTTGCCATACAACTTGGCGACACCAATCGTCGCCGACATTTTAGATGGACTGTCGCAAGTTGATCATCTATTGGTGATGGTGCAAAGCGAAGTTGCCGACCGATTAGTCGCTCAAGTTGGTAGCGATGCCTATGGTGCCGTGAGCGTCAAAATTAATTATTGGGCGACAGCCAAAATCGTTGGTGCGGTGTCTGCATCAGTTTTCTTTCCACAGCCGCGTGTTGAGTCGGCGCTCGTTGATATTCGCCGAAGAACCGAACCCGGGGTCACAGATGTTGAGGCAAGTGAGCTGTTCGCACTCGTGCGCACGGGTTTCGCAAAGCGAAGAAAAATGTTGCGTCGTGCACTAGCCGAAGTTGCGCTGCCAGCAGATTTTGAATCTGCAGGTGTGAACCCCGAGTCTCGTGCAGAAGAACTTGACTTGGCGGCATGGGGACGACTTTGCAAAGTAATTAAGATTCGCGCGATGGGCTCAGCACAATGAGCTCACAAATTATTTCGCTTATTGCACCGGCCAAACTAACAGTCTCTCTAAAAGTCACTGGCGTGCGTGCAGATGGATTTCATTTAATTGACGCCGAAATGGTGACTCTCGATCTCGCCGATGAATTAGTTGTCGACCCGTCGCGAACTGGCCTCGAAATAACTGGCAAGTTCGCTGGCGATCTAAATAAAACTGACCAAGATCTGACAAATAATCTTGTCTCAAGAGCGCTGCTACTCGCTGGTCGAAAAGCACACGTGAGAGTAACCAAAAATATTCCTGCAGGCGGCGGATTAGGTGGCGGCTCTGCTGATGCGGCGGCAATTCTGCGCTGGGCAGGATTCACCGATTTGGTAAGCGCAGCAAAACTTGGCGCCGATATTGCTTTTTGTATTGTCGGCGGTCGTGCCAGAGTTTTAGGTATCGGCGAAATTATTGAACCGCTAGAGAAGATGCATCGCGAAATAACTCTCGTCATTCCCCCGTTCGGTGTTTCAACGCCTGCGGTTTATAAAGCCTTTGACGAGCTCACAGATTTTGACAAAATTCAGTTGAACAATTCTGGTGTTAATGATTTAGAAATTGCCGCGTTAAAAGTTGAACCGCGTCTCGCGACTTGGAAGCAGAGAATTTCAAAAACAGCCGGCGCCGAGCCAATTCTCGCTGGAAGCGGATCAACCTGGTGGCTTGACGGAAAATTTGAAAATCTCGCCGAGCAACTCTCAGACGCCACAGTTGTCGTAACTCGAACAAAGTAGTCTCTGCTAGTGGCCGAGGTAACCGAGAACACAACATACTTTCGCCAAGACATTCAAGGTTTGCGAGCGATAGCGATACTTTTAGTTGTGATTTACCATACTGGGATTGCATTCCCAGGCGGGTATATCGGTGTTGACATGTTCTTCGTCATTTCAGGATTTGTAATAACTCAGCTTTTGTCACGTGAGTACGCACGAACCGGCACGCTCCGATTAGCTGAATTTTACTCGCGACGGATTAGAAGAATTCTCCCAGCCGTTGCGTTTGCAACAATCGGAACGCTTTTGATTTCGGTAGTCGCTTTGTCACCATTTGGAGAGCAACAACAAGTCGTTGATACATCTAGAGCTTCAAGCTTTTTTGGATCAAATCTGTATTTTTATATGCAGGATAGCTACTGGGCGCTTGCAGAAAATCCACTACGCCATCTATGGAGCCTCGCGGTTGAAGAACAATTCTACTTAATTTTTCCAGTTTTGATTATTTCATTGCGAGTTCTAAGAGTCAAGATGCAATCTAGTGCGATGCGAATTTCGCTTTTGATTATCTCGGTGATTTCTTTCGTAGGTTCCTACTACTTGTCGATCGGAAACCAGTTTCTTCCAAAACCAGAGTTAATGGCATTCTTCGGCACACCTTGGCGAATGTGGGAATTTCTCGTTGGCTCAATACTCGCTCTTTCTCCAACTTCACGGCGCAGTTTGCCGCGGGTTGCCACAAACCTTTTTGCCTCAATTTCGTTAATAGTAATTCTTTGGGCAGCAGTTACTTTTAATTCATTCACTGTCTTTCCAGGCACCGCTGCAATAGCACCAGTATTCAGCACAGCTATTTTGATCTAC
>WLFB01000224.1 GCA_009703975.1 Actinomycetota bacterium
AAAAAAGTTTTTTCCAGTCTTGAATATCTTTGGTCAATCCGGCTCTGATTGCAGCGAGCACATCACCGCGCAAACGATTCTTGCTCGCTGAATGTGCCGCAGCATTTAACGCAGAACTCGATTTTGCAAACTCAAGTGCTGCGGGCATTAGTTCAGCCTCAGTGGCCACAACCCGATCGACGAAGCCTGTCTCGACACCATTTTCAGGAGTAAAAGTTTCGGCGAGAAGAACTGCCCGCGATAACGCCGCAGGTGTAATTCGTTGACGCAAAATTTCTATAGTCGAATGCGGCATCGTCATGCCGATCGCTACTTCATTAGCGAGATATTTATAGTTACCGGCTACACCAATTCGATAGTCACAACTTTGCAAGAGAAAAACACCCATTGCGATCGCATGGCCCGGACAGGCAATTATTACTGGGCTCGGAAAGCTGAGCAGCCGTATTGCTAATTCAATACCACCGTTCAGCATGTCAAAGGCTGGTTGACCACTAGCAGTGAGCGTCTTCAAATCAAATCCCGCAGACAATATGCCTGCGCGACCCGTCAACACGACTGGAAGTTTTGCATCGAGTGCTTCATCAAGCGCTACATTTACGGCCGCTTGCATTGAAATCGATAGAGCATTTGCTTTACCGTCATCCATCGTGATGACAGAGACTCCGTCACTGACTACAAAAGCTGCGAGATTATCCATAATTATTTAACTGCTTTTAGCAAGTTGTCGAGCGTGACTTCCATGTTTCGCAAGTTATGCGACGCGCGATCATCTACACCGCTAATACTTTTACCAAAGGGTGCAAATTCTGCCCATTGCGGACCCTCAACCCAAGCGTGGGTTACACGGCATCCGTCAGTTGTTGGTTCAATTTCATAAACCCAATCACTCAAATGTGAGTCTTTAAATTTGAGGCTGAACACAAACTTTTTTGGTGCATCACAAATCTCGACAATGACAACTGCTTGCCATGTCTTTTCACCATTCTTATTGTCGCCTTTAAATTTTGCTCCGACTGCAGCACAACTAGCGCCATCAATCCACTCGCCGCCTTGGTTCTCGGGTGACCACTCGCCCATGCGCGACAAGTCGGTGACCAACGCCCACACTTTTTCTGGGCTGGCTGCGACTTCTCGTACTACTGAAACTGTGTAGCTCATGTAATTAAATTTAGTCGCGCCAGTGATCATTTAAAAACGAGCGCAAAACTGCAAAGAATGCGTCTGGCTCATCACGAAATACTCCGTGACCCGACTTTGCAAAGCGCTCAAATCTCACAAGGTCTTTGGGTAGCGCATTCACAATCCGCTCTGCTCCAATGATCGGTGTCACTGGGTCGAGTTCTCCGTGCGCAACAAGCACGGGTTCGCGAACATCGGCAAGCTCGGCCAAGAGGTTCATCACCGGCCCTTCGTTGTGATTGAAATGCGTCAAGACATCATTGTTGTTGATGGTTCGCTTATTTAAAAAGTGATTGCCTGATACTTGTGTATACAACGGACCGCAAATTGCCACGTATTTTGCTACAACCGCAGCCATTGCCGCAGCAGTCGGAGCTTCCCAAAACTCGCGTGCAGTCGCTTCAGCTTCTGCTCCACCAAGCTGCCGAAACATTTCGTACACCGCAACACGATCTTTATAAGCAGCAGTGCTCAAAAAAATATGGCCGCTCGCAAACCCAGCGTGACGTGAAGCGATTCGTTGTGCAACAAAACCACCAAAACTCAAACCCAATACGAATGGTTTTTCAATTCCCAATGCAGCACACATTTCAACCACATCGTCAGCCCAGCGATTTAAGTTCCAGTTGTTTGGTGTGCTGCGATCACTTCTGCCATGCCCGCGGTGGTCGTAATACAACACCTGACATGTGTCGGTCATGGCGGAAAATGCTGGCTTGAAGCCGTTGTGATCACCACCTGGTCCGCCATGCATCAATATCAATGTCGGTCGCTGACGCATCAATTCGCCGTCGGGCATCAGCCCACCTCCGTCTATGTCAAACCACAACCTGGTGCCATCAACTAATTGTGCGCGCATGTGCACATCTTATAAAACTTGGCTCGTTCTCGAACCAAGAAGTACTGACTAACTATTTCTCAGAAGCAATTCAATTCGCGCTTAAGCATTGCGCCAATCCGGTGAGGGTAAAAAACTAAGATCGATACAGCTCAATGCGTTGGTTGATCGTGAGCGCTACAGGCAAAGATTCGGGGTCACCTGAGAACTGACCGATTTCGCAGTTCCATAATCCTTGTTCAACGAACCAACTGTGATTCTCAATATCGCGTGTAGCGAAGTTTTGAAACAGCGCTGTGCACTCGATTTGCACTGTTTCACCCGCACGAACTTCAACACGTTTGAACGCAATCAGTCTTCGTTTCGGTCGCTCAATGGCTGAGTCATTGCGACCCGTATAAATCTGCACGACTGTCGCGCCGTCGCGCGAACCGACATTGCGAACCGCACAGCGAAACTTCACCGTTTCAGAAACTTCAATTTCAGGGTTTGAAAAAGTAAAGTTCGTGTAGCTGCACCCAAATCCAAACGGAAACATCGGCTTGTTGCCATCGCGATCGAGTTTCCATTGTCCGTGCCAATAATCGTAAGTGATACTTTTGGCGTCGCGATCAAAAAATGGTAAATGTGATTCGTCATTCGGAATCACAAACGGCAAATGCCCCGACGGGTTTGCCGCGCCAGACAAAATGTTTGCGAGTGCGCGACCGCCATTACTTCCGCTGTACCAACCCATGAGAACTGTAGGCACTTCGTTGATCCACTCTGACATCACAACTGCGCTACCCGCGACAATCACAACTATGACTCTCGGTTGTACTTTTGCAACAGCGTGAATCAATTGAACATCAGCATCTAACAAACGAAGTGATTCTCTATCGCCGCCAATTGAAAATGTGCCGTTTCGCGATTTGATCCGCAATTCATCAGGTGCATAGTGATGATTTTCAATCATGTAGTTTTTGTACTCGCGCGCTAATTCTGGATCATCTTGTCTCGGAATCAGCGCAGCCATCGAAACAGTGTCTGGTGAGTCACCAATAAATTCACCTTCTTCTTCTCTTGTGTAGCCAACTACAACAATTGCTAAGTCAGACTGCTTGGCTTGTTGCACTTGACTTTCAAGAGTTGCCTGCGAGTTGTAAACGATTTCGCAGTTGGCGAAGTGTTCGCGAATACCTTGTAATGGGGTCACAACATTTGGTGCCATCACATCACTGCTGCCGCCGTCGCCGATGTTGCGCACTCCGGCTAGCCGTCCAACGAC
>WLFB01000225.1 GCA_009703975.1 Actinomycetota bacterium
ACCGAGTTTGGCTGCTGCGTTCGCGGCAGCTAGCGCGTTCATTACATTGAAGTTTCCACCTGTTACGAGTTGAATTTTCTCACCTCGCCAAACAAAAGACAGCTGATCAACTTCTGTCACAACTTGTGACGCATCGCTGATCCCAAATGTTTCTAGATCGATTTCTTTTTCTTGATTCAAAATTTCAATTAGCTTTGCACCATAATGATCATCTCGGTTTACGATGCATTTGTTTGTATATTGCGGTGTAAATAATTTTGCTTTTGCAGAGAAATATTTGTCGATTGTTTCATGAAAATCTAAATGATCTTGACCGAGATTCGTAAATATAGTTGCAGCGAATCTTGTGCCAACAACGCGATGTAGCGACAAAGCATGAGAAGACACCTCCATTACAACGGCATTGGATCCTCGCTCAAGCTCATTGGCTAATGATCGCTGCAAGTCAGTTGCTTCAGGGGTTGTTCGGGCACCTGAGAGAGTTCCGAAAACTGCTGTGGTTAGACCGTGCTGGCGCAATATAGATGCAAGCAAATGTGCAGTAGTTGTCTTGCCGTTGGTTCCAGTGATTCCGATTACCTTCAATTTTGAACTAGGACGACCAAAAAATTCAGCAGCAAAATATCCCATTGCAGTTCGAACATCATCAACAACTATTTGGGGAATTTCAATATCTAATTTTCGTTCGACAAGAATTGCTGACGCCCCGTTATTGGCAGCGTCTACTGCAAATTTATGACCATCAACATTTTCTCCAACTACGCAGCAAAACAAGCAACCAGTTGAAATATTTTTTGAGTCGTGTGTGATCTCGGTTACAAAAATATTTTGGTCACCATGAACCTCTCGAGCGACGACTTCACTTACGCCTGCAACAAGATCTTTGAGTTGACGCGACATAACAGCCATGTCAGTGAGAAGCGCCAAGATCTGCAGGACGTGACCCAACACAACCCATGTCACCCTGAGTAGGACGAATGTCAAGTTCATTGACCAGGGCTTGCCCAATGCGCGCAAACACTGGCGCTGCGGCTCTACCACCGAATCGATCTTTTGCTGTTGGATCTGGTTCGTCAATTGAGACCAGAACTGTCATTTGAGGATTACCTGCCGGTAAAAACCCAACGAACGATGCGAAGTACGAATTTGTTCCGTCTTCTGCCGTGTATTTTCCGTTCTTCTGCAGTTTGTACGCGGTACCAGTTTTGCCAGCAACACTCATTCCTGAAAGTTGCGCGAGTCCGCCTGTTCCATAGCAAACCACATCGGTCATCATTTCGGTCATTGCTATGGCGGTTGCTTCGCTAACCACTTCGTGCGTCTGAGACAGCGGAGTGTCAGTCACGACTCCTTTTGCATCTACAGTCGCTTTCACTAGTTTCGGCGCAATGTAAACACCTCTGTTGGCGATCGCATTTACCGCAGATACAAGTTGTAGCCCAGTTGCGGTATACCCATAGCCATAAGCGAAAGTGATCTTTTCGGTGCCTTGCCATTTTTCGGCTGGCTTTAAAACACCGCGAGACTCGGCTGGATAATTGACTGGAGTTTTTGTACCAAACCCGAATGACTGAAGATAATTATGATTTTTTTTGCTGTCAAGTAAACGTGAAATCAAAACCGTTCCGTTGTTTGACGAATCAACAATTATTTTTCTTACGGTCATGTCTTCAATTGGGTGGACATATCCATCTGAAACTTTGTACTCCCACTCAGTACCTTTGTCGTAGATTTGTTCGTACGGCACCGTAAATGACGTAGATGGCACAACTTTGCCTTCATTGATTGCGGCAGCGATGCTAAACACTTTTGCGACCGAGCCAGGTTCGTAGGCTTCAACGGCGGCAAAGTTACCCGAATCACTTGTATAACTTCCATCAGCGTTTCGACGAATATTTGACATCGCGTAAATTTCGCCAGTTTTTGTATCCATCACAATTGCCGAACCACCACGCGCTTCAACAAACTGAACTTGTTGCGTGAGAATTGAGTCGACTTGAAATTGAATTGTTCGATTGATAGTCGTCACTAATCTGCCACCAGGTATTGCTTCAACAACACCACTTGAGCCAGCAGCCATCGACTTTCCACTGGCGTTTACCTCACGCGCGATGCGACCATCTTGACCTGCGAGTAGTTCTTGATATTGCAACTCAAGACCCGAGATACCGAGACCATCAATATCTGTGCGACCAATTAGTCCACGTAAACCACTGCTAGTCAGGGCTCGACCAGATTCACGATAAGACGAAACACCTTTAAGTCCGAGAGCAACTATCACATCGGCAAGTCGTTGATCCGCTTGACGAGCGACATATACGAAACTTGAACTTTGGTCTCGAAGTTTGATCGACAACTCAAGTTTTGCTTCATCTGTCAATTGCAAAATACCGCCTACGGCATTGGCAACACCGATTGGGTCAGTTACCGAGCGCGGATCTGCGAAAACTGTTCGTGTCGGTATTGGCAATGCCAATTCTTGTCCATTGCGATCCAAAATCGATCCGCGTTCAGCACGAAGCGTTTGAACTCTTGTTCGTTGCGAAACGCTTGCGTCACGATATTCACCCGCCCAAACTGTCTGCAGCATTGCCACTCGAACTCCGAGTCCAACCAGCAATAAGGCGACAATTGAGAACATAAAGCTCGTGCGTTTTTGTACGGTTCCAATTTTGAGATCTTTTGCAAACACGTCGAAGCCTTTGTCGACGACCGCACCATTTCGATGAGAAATTTGAGCAACTTGCTTTCGATGCTTTTCGTTTGCGCGAAGTTTGCGTTTTGAAAGTGCCTTACCTTTAGTTTGTTTTATGCGGATTGACCTCCCGAGACTCTCGGCACTACGTTCACTAATTGACTGACTCACGGCGCCGAACCCGTACTCTCAAGCACAAGCTCATCGGAGTTACGCGGTAACGCACTTGAATCATCCATTTCTCCGGTTGAACCCAAGACCATTGTTACGACCTCAGCAGGAATCTCTTCAAACTTTGCGCCCGAGCCGGGCCACATACCCAACATAATCGCTTGAGCTCGCAAATAATCTGGGGCCCTTAATTCGGCTCGTTGCTGACGTAACTCGTTGTAATGCTGACGTGCAAGCCGCACATCAGTACTCACTCTGTCGAGTCTTAATTGTTGTTCAGCGATAACCGTTTGAAAAATGACTATAAATCCAAAAAGCGAAGCAAGAGTAACTATCACTAACGTTACTTTTGAAAATTTTGATCGTGTAACTGGTTGAACAACTCGTAGCTGTGGCTTTGAATTATTTCGCGAA
>WLFB01000226.1 GCA_009703975.1 Actinomycetota bacterium
AACTTCGCAATTGAACCTTCGCAAACACCTTGAGCAATAATTTCTCGACCATCTGCAAAAAGTAAGAGAGCAACGGTTCTAAATCTGGCTGTACGAGGTTTATCTTTGAGTTCACTCAGCATCTTCGTACGATTTTCGGCGTCAGTTGCATTAACCCCAGCGAATCGTGCAGTTAACACTCCCGGTGCGCCGTCTAAGGCATCAACTTCAAGCCCTGTATCGTCTGCGAGCGCAGGCAACCCAGTCGCGAGACAAACAGCTGCAGCCTTCAGTCGCGCATTGCCTACGAGCGTTGACTCTGTCTCTGGGGTTTCAATTAAGTCAGACGGCCTAGCGATCAGCTCGATCACACCACCCATTAGGTCGAAAATTTCGGCTACCTTATGCGGGTTTGCAGATGCGCAAGCGACGCGCAACATTTTATTTTTGTTGTGGTCTTGGGGTTGGTGCGACTTTAAGAATTTGTGTTTGCAACGCGAATACTTCGCGCAGTCCATTTGTTGCCAACGACAAAAGATCAGCAAGTTGTGCTTGGCTAAATGCGGCACCTTCGGCAGTGCCTTGGACTTCAACAAACTTCGCCTCGCCGCCGTCATGCGCCTGCAACATCACGACATTCATATCAACTTCAGCAGAACTATCTTCAACATAAGGAAGATCCAACACAGGCTGACCATTGTGAATGCCAACACTGACTGCAGCACACAGTGAATGCAACGGATGTGTCTTGATCAAACCGTTTTGCATCACACGAGTCAAAGCATCATGCAATGCAATATAAGCACCACAAATGCTCGCAGTGCGCGTGCCACCATCGGCTTGCAGCACATCGCAGTCGACAATCACTTGACGCTCGCCAAGCAGTGTCATGTCACAACATGAACGAAGAGCGCGACCAATAAGTCGCTGAATCTCTATCGTGCGTCCACCTTGTTTGCCCTTGGCGGCCTCACGATCATTACGGTCAGGTGTCGAACCAGGCAACATTGAATATTCCGCAGTGACCCAACCTTTATTTTTGCCTTTCATCCAACGCGGGACATCTTCATCTATTGATGCTGTGCACAACACTCGGGTTTTACCAAATGAGACGAGTACAGAACCAGCTGCCATCTCTGTAAAGTCGCGCTCGAATCTAAGATTTCGAAGTTCGTTGTGTTGTCGTCCGTCTGGTCGGGTCATGTTTTCTCCATTTTTTGGCTCATCATTAGTTTATTGTTAATCATTTAGGCCATTGTTTCGCCACCGATAACTCTGGCCCTAAGAATCGACGACCGAGCTCGGCAAAATGCCGAATATCGCCAGACGAATAAAACTCGTGCGAACCAAAAAATCTTGGCGAGTCCGGCATGCCTGACTGAACGCTACGAGCAATTTTGTTTTGCGCCAGCGCTTCGCGAACTACCGATGCAGTTGCATCTGCGCTATTGATTAATTTCACATCAGAACCCATTACTTGCCCGATCACAGCACTCAAATATGGGTAGTGAGTACATCCCAACAACAACGCGTCGACACCCGCGTCTCGTATTGGCGCAAGTAACTTCTCGGCCAACTCTGTAACGGCTTTGCCAGAAGTTTCATCACGCTCAACAAACTCAACAAAACCAGGGCAAGCAGTTGCGGTTAGTGAAACTTTGCGATTGATCTCTTTTGATGCACCAGCGACTGCATTTTTATATGCACCGGAAGCAATTGTTCCGACTGTGCCAATAACTGCCACGCAGTTGTTTTCTGTCGCGCGAACTAACGCTCGTGCGCCCGGCTCGACAACACCGATCACAGGCACAGAAAGCGAACTTTGCAATTCAAGCAATGCAACAGATGCGGCAGTGTTGCACGCAACGACAATCATCTTGACATCAAAGTCGTTCACCAAACTGTTTGCTATTTCAAGGGCAAAGTTACGAACATCGCTGGCAGATTTATTGCCATACGGATAACGACCGGTATCACCGATGTAAACAAGATTTTCATTTGGCATCTTGTCAATCAACGCACGAGCGACTGTCAGGCCTCCAAAACCAGAATCAAACATCCCGATTGGGCGATCAACCTGAACATTCATCTCCGACAACGCTACGCCGTAATCAACATTGAAATCTGTCAACTCACATCAGTCAATACTCGGCACGAGTAAATGCTTTATAGTCGCTGTGTGATTCTCGCCGCCGGCCTCGCTCTTATGGCAGCAGTACTTCACGCAACGTGGAACATCGTCGTCAAGCAAACTGGTGATCGATTTCTCGCATTGTGGTCTCAATTTCTTTTCTCTGGCTCACTCGCACTAGTCGGGCTTATTGGCTGGACAATTGTTGACGGCCCACCAAATATTGCTTGGTGGTGGTCTATCTCTAGTGGCTGCGGACATTTGCCATATGTGTTGTTGTTGGCTAGGGCCTACGACAAAAATGATTTCTCACTGACATATCCGATTGCTCGCGGTGCTGGCGCACTCAGTTCGGCTGTCTTGGGATTAATTTTTTTAGGCGACGATCTCTCGGCTCTGAGCATGGCCGGCATCGCGATAGTTATCTTTGGACTTTGGGTTCTTGTGTTAGGTCAGCCAATGAATAATATTTTTCCCGCGCTCGGCGTAGCGGCAACGATCGGCATCTATTCAGTTGTCGATGCACACGGTGCACGCAACTCAGATGCTGTTGCGTTTGCATTAAGCGTTTTTGTCAGCGGTGCAACAACCATCACAATTTGGGCATTGATCACACGTGCGAAAGACCTTAAAAAATTTGTTGCCACCCAATGGAAACCAGCTGCTTTTGGTGGCACTATGTCAATAATTGCATATTCAATGGTCGTCTACGCCTTCACGCTCGCGCCAGTTGGCTATGTCGCCACGATGCGCGAATCGAGCGTGGTTATTGCTGCACTAGCCGGATGGAAATATCTTAAAGAAGACGACCACAAGCGCCGACTCATTTCGGCGACAGTTGTCGTGCTGGGCCTAATCGTGCTTGTTGCCGGCAGATAATTTAAAACGTTTCTAATACCAAGTATCTATTTGACTAGCTCAAATACTCTCGAGCCCATTTTATTGAGAGCACTAGTTTGTGAATCACTACCACAACTCAGTGCACCAAACAGCGTCTTCGTTCGCATAAACGTAATAATCAAGTTCTGAGTCGGAAACCCCATCGCAGACTGACCACAAGCACCGACTGCTTCAAACATATCTAATGGTGCATTTTGATGACGCGGACCGATTCGAGTTTGAGCATTCGCCGAAGTTGATTTGGTTGTGCCTGCGCGATTTAACCA
>WLFB01000227.1 GCA_009703975.1 Actinomycetota bacterium
TCAAGTGATTATGTTGGAATTCGTAAAGCCGCGCCAAATACTTTTCTTACAATCGGCTTGGCAGTCAACACATATCCGAGCCATGCCGAAGTGCTCCGCAACGCGTATCGCCTCATGGGTGTTGGTGCCGACACACTTTATTGCGGATACGGAATACCAACGATCAAAGCACTCGCCGACGAGTACATCCCAGTAGTTGGTCACGTTGGACTTGTGCCATATAGAAATTCGTGGTTCGGCGGAATGAAAGCCGTCGGCAAAACAAGCGCCGAAGCGCTTCGCATTTACGAGCTCACAAAACAATACGAAGACGCCGGCGCGGTCGGAGTCGAAATGGAAGTTGTTCCAGCGCAAGTCGCCACCGAAATTTCAAAGCGAACAAAAATGCTGATTATCGGCATGGGTGCTGGCGTCAACTGTGATGTTCAATATTTATTCGCGACCGACATTCTTGGCGATAACGAGGGCCACGTGCCACGACACTCTAAGGTTTACAGAGATTTCAAATCTGAATACCATCGATTACATCGCGAGTCGGTCGCTGCATTCAAAGAGTTTCGCAGTGATGTGCTGACGGGTTCATACCCTTCCGCACAAAACGATGTTTCAATTGACAAGCGCGAGTTAACTGCGTTTCTTAAGGCGATTAAATTAAGTCGATAAGTCGTAGAGCGACTTCATTAGCTAGCAGTCGCCCAGTGCGAGTCAAGACAATGCGATCTTCGTGCTGTTCGAGCAACTCACTCATTTCTTCGAGATCTACTTCGCTAAACGAACCGAGCGGCACGCCCTCACGCGTGCGTACTAATAGTTGCAACGCCTCGCGCTTGCTGGTCTGCGCGTCAAGAGTTTCGCTTGAAGATTCTGGTGATTCGCCGGCCATAACCAGTTCGATATAGCGCTCAGGAGTACGCACATTCCACCAGCGACGACCGTTCAAGTGCGCATGCGCGGCACTACCAAAACCTTCATAGTTACCTTGCTGCCAATACAGAGAATTATGTTCACACTCATGACCAGGCTTTGCCCAATTAGAAATCTCATAATTCTTCAATCCGTTCGCCGACAAAGCATCGTCACAAATTAAATATTTGTCAGCTTGATCGTCATCGTCGGGGTGACGATCTGGCTGCGTCGCCAAAACTGTGTTCGCTTCAACTGTCAACCCATAAGCCGAAACATGTGGCGGATTTAACGCCACGACATCACTAATCGTTCGCGACCAGTCGTTGACTGTCTCTCCTGCAGCGCCATAAATTATGTCGAGATTAAAAGTCTTAAACCCCGCTTCGCGCACATAGGCAACTGAGCGACTTACATTTTCAGGATTATGAGTTCTGCCAAGAGATTTCAAAACTTGATCAACTGTCGACTGCACACCAATGCTGACTCGATTGACACCGCCTGCACGAAAAATCTGCATCATCGCCAGCGTTATGTCATCTGGGTTGCACTCAACGGTCACTTCAGCGCCAGGCGCCAACGGTATTTCAGCAAGCACACTCATTAATTCATCTGCCGGCACAAGTGTCGGCGTACCACCACCAATAAAAACACTCGTCGCTTTGGGCATTTCCGCGGCGACGCTGCGCTGAATGTGTGTTCGCATCGCAGCGAGGTAGTCGCTCGTTAGTTGATGGCGATCTGTGAAAGTAGCGAACGCGCAATAGTCACACTTCTTTGCACAAAACGGAATGTGTATATAGACACCAAAGCCTGGGTGCACAGATTTAACTTTGTGTCGTCGGTGGCACGAACAACAAATCAAGAGCGGCAAGTCTTGGCCCGACTTGGTCTATTGGAATATCAAGCATCACGGCGATCGCTCGGGTGTCATGAGCACGCACCGTTATAACTTTGCCGTTAAAGTCTTGTCGCTGAACTTGAATCATCCGCAAAAAACGCTCAAGCATCTTAAATTCAAGACCATCGCGCATTGAAAGTTTTGCGACATCGATTCGTAATTTCGTTGGCGCCGATGCACCAGGCTGATTATCTTCAACTCGCATTGGGTCACGTGGCAATAACTGATCAATTGTGACACCGTAAAATTTCGCCAATTTTTCGAGCCGCGGCACAGAAATCGCTCGCTCACCCCGCTCATATGCACCGAGCACAGAAGCCTTGAACTGTTCATGCGATTGAAGTTCAACATCGCTGAGCGATAAGTTTTTTTGCTGGCGGATTGAACGCAGCCGCTCACCCACCATTCTTGAAAAGGGTGATGGTTCGTTCAGGTCTTCGTCAGATTGACTCATGGTTAATTTCGTTTTCTTCGATAGTCAGACATTAGAACAGCGGCACTCACCGCAGCTGTTTCTGCTCGCAAAACGGTCTCACCCAGCGAAACTAGACCTGCACAAGTTTCAGTCTCCTGTGGCGCAAAGCCGCCTTCGGGGCCGACCGCAATTGTCCGATGAGACGCGTCAAGGCAAACTCCGGTTGGGTCGGCAATATATAAATTGGCGATCGTTGACATCTCAATTACGCCGTGAACATTAGGCAACCACGTGCGACGTGACTGCATCGCTGCTTCACGAGCAACTCGTCTAAGTCGCTCAATATTTTTGTTTGATCGGTCATGATCCCAGCGCACAACACTACGAACGGTCGGCGCAAGCACAACAATTTCATCAACTCCGATTTCGGTGAGTTTTTGAACAGTCCATTCAGGACGGTCGCCCTTAACAAGCGAGAACGCAACAGTTAATGGCCAACTCGGCGCAGCAGTCGTTAAAACTTCACTCGTCGCTTCAATTGTCGCATCCGAATTCAAAACACTTGAGAACCACTTACCCTTACCGTCACTCACCGTCACGGTGTCGCTTGGCTTGACTCGTAAAACCCGCAGCAAATGGTGCGCATCAATTTCGTCTAACACTGGTGCATCAATCGCGTCGACAAACACATGGGCTGTCGAATCACGAAGTTCAGGTATCACGAAAATGCGGACTTAAGTTTCGATTTAACTCGACTTTCTTGCGCAGAAAAAGACTCGCCCCGAAGTTTCGCCAATTCTTCAAGCAACTCTCGCTCGCGTGTGTTTAATTTTTTCGGTACAAACACTGCGATCTGAACCCGAAGATCACCGCGAACTTGATTGCGCGCGCGTCCACCTTGATTCAACGATGGAACACCTCTTCCCTTCAAGACAAATTCATTACCATGCTGAACGCCCGCTGGCACAACTAACGTTTCGTCACCGTCTAGTGTCGCCAAAACAAATTCTGCGCCGAGAGCCGCTTGAGAAATTGAAACTTTTACTTCTGTAA
>WLFB01000228.1 GCA_009703975.1 Actinomycetota bacterium
CCGCATCGTTATGATGTGATCGTCACCGATAATTTGTTCGGCGACATTCTCACTGACTTGGGTGGGGCAGTGTCTGGCGGTATTGGTGTTGCGTCGTCAGCAAATTTAAATCCGACCAGAAGTGGTCCGTCAATGTTTGAGCCAGTGCACGGTTCTGCTCCTGATATTGCAGGTAAGGGCGTAGCAAATCCGGTGGCGGCGATTTTGTCCGCGGCGCACATGCTCGAGTTTCTTGGTGAGCAAGCGGCCGCGAGGGCACTGCGAGTCGCATGCGAGTCGCCGGTCACAGGCACGACAACGGAAGTCGGCGATGAAATTGTTAAACGCGTTAAAGCAAGCATTTAGCCATCCAAATTTAGAGTTTTAATTGAGGCCGACGAATTAATTGCTCGGCAGTAACCTTAAAACAGTTGTTAAAAGTTTTAATTTGAATTAGGAGACAGAATGCCGATTACAACAACCCCGAAAATTTGGATGAACGGTTCTCTCGTTAATTGGGACGAAGCCAAGGTTCATGTTCTCACTCACACGTTGCACTATGGCACTGGTGTCTTCGAGGGCATTCGCGCATATGAGACCGCAAATGGCCCAGCAGTTTTTCGATTGACCGATCACATCAAGCGTTTACACAACAGCGCCAAGATCATGGATATGGAACTGCCATATTCGGTTGAAGAACTCGTTGAGGCAACGAAAGAGACCGTTCGTTCGACTGGCCTGCCGTCGTGTTATGTACGACCCCTTGCGTATTACGGATATGGCGAAATGGGATTAAATACTTTGCCATGCAAAGTTGATGTTGCCATTGCTTGTTGGCCTTGGGGCGCTTATCTCGGTGACGACGCTGTTGATAAAGGTGTGCGGATGAAGATTTCATCTTGGACGCGTCACGATCACAATACGATGCCACCCGCGGCAAAAACTGTCGGCAACTATGTCAACTCGTCGTTGGCAAAAGTTGAAGCAATCAAAGCCGGCTACGACGAGGCAATCATGCTTTCGCCGAATGGTTTAATTGCTGAATGCACCGGTGAGAATATTTTCTGTGTTCGCAACGGTGTAATTCTTACGCCGCCACTTTCGGCTGGCGCACTTGAAGGTATTACGCAGTCAAGCGTTACCAAAATCGCACGCGATCTCGGATATGACATTCGTGTTGACAACATTGCCCGCAGTGATTTGTATATTGCCGATGAAATTTTTGTTTGCGGCACCGCAGCAGAAGTTGGCTCCGTCAGTTCTGTCGATGATCGCAAAGTGCCATGCCCTGGGCCAATGACAAAAGCAATCGCTGCGACCTATGCCAAGGCGGTTCGTGGTCAAGATGATCGCTACAAACACTGGTGCGAGTTAGTCAAGTAATTTATGTCTGAGGCACGCGAACTCGTCGAGGTCTTTGACACAACTCTGCGCGACGGCATGCAAGTCGAGGGTGTTTCGGCAAGTGTGCAAGACAAACTTCGCATCGCAGAGCAACTTGATTATTTGGGCGTGCAATACATCGAGGGTGGCTGGCCTGGTGCAAACCCGAAAGACATCGAGTTTTTTGCTCGAGCCCGAACAGAACTTAAATTGAAGACTTCGACACTTGTTGCTTTTGGTTCGACACGTCGCCCCGCTGGCAAAGTCGATGATGATGCCACTCTACGCAACCTGATCGAAGCCGAGACAAGCGCAGTATGCATCGTCGCCAAGAGTTCTGATTATCACGTTGAACAAGCGTTGCAGACGACTCTTGATGAGGGCGTCGCAATGGTCAGCGACTCCGTCAAATTTTTAGTTGCAAACAATCGTCGCGTACTTGTCGACATGGAGCATTTTTTTGATGGTTACAAAAGTAATGCAGAATTTTCTCTCCGTGTACTTGAAGCTGCGGTAATAAATGGTGCAACGCACTTGGTTTTGTGCGATACAAACGGTGGGTCATTACCAAATGAAGTCGAAACAATTGTTGCTGAAGTGCGCCGTCACATGGGTAGTGATGTAATAATCGGCATTCACTGTCACGATGACACAGGCTGTGCAGTTGCTAACTCGCTCGCCGCCGTGCAAAGTGGCGCACGTCATGTGCAGGGCACATTGAATGGTCTTGGTGAACGCACAGGCAACACAAACTTGACGACCGTTATTCCAAACTTGCAACTCAAACTCGGTTACAAGTGCTTGCCTGAGGGTCATCTTGAGCGACTCACGCAGGTAAGTAATCATGTTGCTGAAGTCCTCAATCGTCCGATGAACCCCCAAGCTCCATATGTCGGTGTTTCAGCGTTCGCCCATAAAGCTGGCTTACATGTTTCAGCAATTGCTCGCGCCAAAGATGCATACGAGCATGTCGCGCCAGAACTTGTGGGCAATGGCACACGCTTTTTGGTTTCAGAGATGGCGGGTCGTGCGACGATTTCAATGAAGGCTAAAGAGTTGGGCCTCGATATGGATGGTCCGGCAATCAATCAAGTACTTGATGATCTAAAACGACTTGAATTTGAGGGCTATCACTTTGAGGCCGCAGATGCCTCACTCGAGTTATTGATGCGTCGTGCATCTGGTTGGGATCAGTCATTTTTTAAAGTTGAGTCAATGCGCGTGATCACAGATGAAGCCGCATCCGGGGCATTTACAACTGAGGCAACAGTAAAAGTTTGGGTTGGCGAAATTCGAAATGTGAATACTGCCGAAGGTAACGGCCCAGTCAATGCAATTGATACTGCTCTGCGCGAAGCTTTGAAGACGAGTTTCCCACAGCTTGAGCGTGTTCATCTCACCGACTATAAAGTTCGAATTCTTGACTCTGGGTCAGCAACTGGCGCCGTCACTCGTGTACTCATTGACGCCACTGATGGTGAGCGCACTTGGACAACAATCGGAGTCTCAGCCAACATCATCGAAGCATCTTGGCGCGCGCTTGAAGAATCTTTGGTCTACGGGTTATTGCACTTGCGATCTTGATCGCATGACAAATTGATCTAGGATATTTGAATTATGGCTGCGCCAAAATTTACTCCTGTTGATCCAATCGATCGTCCGCGCTCATATGCGTCACCAGAACATATTCCGACTCCATGGAGAAACGATCGCCCTGCGGCAATTACGAGTCGCCAACCAATTGGTGCACGCCTTGGTCGTCAAGGTCCAGATCAGGGATATGCATTGAAACTTGCAGAAGGTCTGCGCGACTTGATTGAGTTGCAACCTGGTGAGTCAGCCGACGATGCAATTCGTGGAACACTCGCAATTGCTTTACGTCGCGCGTCAAAATATGGTCGTGC
>WLFB01000229.1 GCA_009703975.1 Actinomycetota bacterium
TAGCTGTCTGCATTGAGTCTGGCCAGGGCGCAACCATTGAGTTACCAAGGACAAAGTGTGAAGTGCTCATAGCGTAATGATATTAGATACTTATGACGGCAAATGAACTTGAACCTCGATTATTTCTAAAATCCGATATTGATGCCGCGCTTGAGCTAAATAATCTCAATGCACCGGCCGTCGGAGAAATTGACCGCACTCAACTTGAATTTCTGATTGAACATTCGCTTTACTCTTTCGCAATTGGCGCCGATACGTTGCACGCGTTTTGTATAACTTTTGCACCTGGCGCACCGTATACGAGCGTTAACTATCAATGGTTTTCGCAAAACTATTCTGAGTTTGTTTACTTAGACCGCATTGTTGTCAGTGAGAAAATGCGCAACAACTCTCTCGGAGCAAAACTTTATGCAGCGGTCGAACAGAGAATGATCAAGGATCGCTGCGCTCCGATACTGACTTGCGAGGTTAATTTGAACCCACCAAATTTGGGATCTATTAGATTTCACAATCGCATCGGCTTTCGCGAAGTCGGTCAACAAGACTCAAAGCCTGGACTTACTGTTAGCTTGCTCGCAAAAAACCTAGACTAAATTTTGCCTTCGTTGATTGCCATCTGAATCCATGGAATAACTTCATCGAGCATCGTGTCTAAAGAAGTCGTGCACTCAAAGTTCAAAACAGATTTAGTTTTTTCTACGGATGGCACACGGCGCTGAACGTCATACTCATATGCTTCATCACTTACATAATTAAACGGCTTTGATGATTTGTGAATCTTGTTCCAAATCATTTCAGCAAGTTGTAATACAGAAGTTGACTCTGCAGTAGAGATATTGAAATCTTCATTAAGCGCTTTCGGGCTTTCCATGCATGTAACTATTCCTTTGGCCAAATCGCCACCATACGTGTAGTGACGAATCTGCTCACCAGACCCAAGAATATGTAATGGATCTTGGCCTTTGAGAATTTTCTGCACGAGGTCAGGCACAACATGGCTCATTGCCAGCGAAACATTGCCCGAAAGCACTTCGACTTCGCCGAGAGCTCGACCCTCGCCCACACCAACACAATTAAACGGACGAATGATCGTAAACGGCAGTTTGTATTGATCAAACGCCGCTTGCGCAAAATACTCAACGGCAAGTTTTTGAAAACCATACGACGACAACGGTGGCGGAATCTTGCGTTGATCGCCCTCGACACTTGGCCAATGTTGCGAACTCTCAAACACCATTGACGAACTTAAATAAGTAACTTTCTGCAGTTTCCCCTGACGATGCGCTTTAATCGCAGCATCGCAAGTTGATGCCATTATTCGCTCGTTAGTTGCTAACAAGTCATATGCATACGCATGAAAGTAACTGATGCCACCGATCAATGCCGCGCCTGCGATCAAATGGTCGCAATCCATCAACAAATTCGTCATTAGATCTACATTGCAGGCGTCGCCCTCAACCAATTTGTAATTTGGGTGACTGTCATAACTTCTTGTGACTCGCCCATATTTTGAATAGTTATCTAAACCGACCACATTGTGGCCACGACTTAGCAACTCTTCGACTACGTAGCCACCAATAAAACCAGATGCGCCAGTAAGCAGAACTTTTGACATGTTATTTAGACAGCGCTTTCTTTGAACCGAACGCATAACAGTACCATTTCAAATATCGTGGAAGCCAAGTTGCGATCTTGAAATTTGACACACCAAAAGATCTGTCCAGCCAAATCGTTGGAATCTCTGCAACAGGTTGTCGAAAACGCCGTGCTTTAGCAACAAGTTCAATGCCGATCTCAAAACCTTTATCACTTTCAATTTTGACTTCACGAACGAATTTTGTTGAGTAAGCCTTAAACGAATTCGTTGCATCACGAGTGCCAACTCTGGCACCGTAGTAGAGACTTAATCCAGCAACTTTTGACATCAGACCTTTAATCAGCGGGCCACCAACTTGCTGACCGGTCTTTACATAACGGCTCGCGCAGGCAACGACGACGCCCCGTTCGACTAACCGAGTGAGCACCGCGATTTGTGAAGCGTCATCGCATCCGTCGGCCATCGTTACAACAACTACTTGGGCAGTTGCCTGGTCTATGCCAAATTTGATTGCATTAGCAGGGCCTCGACCATAAGTGTTTTGGACTGCGCGTAAGTTTCGAAACTCAAGTTGCAATTTTGTCAGTGCTGGAATCGTCGTGTCATTCGCTTCGTCGTAAACGACCAAAACCTCGGCTTCGATATCAACGACTTCAAATAGGCGACGCAATACGGGCTCAACGTTTTCACCCTCGTTATAGACGGGAATGACAATAGACACTCGAGGCTTCAGATCAATACGCCTTGCTTACGAATGTTCCAGATATCGATCACTGGCTGAGAAATCTTTAAAGATGCGTAACGACGGTGAGGCGCACCAATCACAACTAAATCAACTTGCTTAAGAAGTTCATCTTCTGAGACGAGTGAAGCATCATCATGCACAAGAGAGTCGGCGCATAGAACCGATTCTGCTTTGAATCGCAAAATTCGTTTTAATTTGTATGACAAACTTGAGCGAATATCGTCGCTCTCGGCTTTGAACGCCATACCTAATATTCCAATAGTCATTTTTGACAAGTCATAGTTTTTTTCAAGTCGCGAGACAAGATACAACGGCAGACCTTCATTGATCATCATGCTTGAATGGCCGAGCGTAAAATTATTGTTGTTGAACGCCGCGAGTTGCATCGTGTCTTTAAATAAACACGGACCGGCAGCAAAGCCTGCACCTGGCATGTCCGCCGCTCGAGGGTAATCATGGGTGATTGCATGACGGACACGTTCAAAGTCAACGCCGAAATCATTGGCGATTGTATATAACTGATTAGCCGCTGCGAATTTAATATACCGCCAGGTATTTGTAAACAACTTCGCAAGTTCTGCCTCTTCAGGACTTACAACAATCACGTTTTGAGTGAGACAACCAAATAGATTCTTAGCGCGTTCAACTGCCTCTGGTGTTCTTGCAGAAATTATCTGTGGTAGCGCAATCAACTCTTCAACTGCCTTGCCTTCAGCAATTCTCTCCGCGCAAAAACTCACATCTATTTTCCTGCCACTATTTGCGATCACTTTTTCGACAAGTTTCGTCACTCCTGGGTAAACCGTGCTACGTAACACCAGATGTTGGCCATCTTTGAGAACATCCAACAACGAAATCACGGCATTTGGTACCGCCTCAGGATCTGGGTTCAAGTGCTCATCAACAGGTGTTCCGATCACA
>WLFB01000023.1 GCA_009703975.1 Actinomycetota bacterium
AGAAACTAATTGTTAGTGCTCGCATACGCTGAGGGTCGTGAATAGTCATATCGCGGTCATTGGCGCGGGCTCGTGGGGCACGACGGTTGCCAGTGTTGTGGCACAAAATCAGCCGACGATGTTGTGGGCTAGGCGAGATGAACTTGCCAAACAGATCAATACACAACATCAAAATGTCGACTATCTGGGTGGAGCAGTTTTGACCGAGAGTTTGTCATGCTCGGCGAAGTTGCAAGATGTAGTTCAGAATGCAGAGATCGTGATGATGGCGGTGCCATCAAACGGTTTTCGTGAAGTACTCATTGAAGTCGCAAAATATATTTCGCCGAGCGCACCGATCATCAGTCTGACAAAAGGTCTAGAGCGAGAAACCTTGATGCGAATGAGCGAAGTGATTGTTGAAGTTTTGCCGCGCCATAGTGTTGCAGTTTTAACTGGCCCGAATTTGGCGCACGAAATTTTGGCTGGCCAACCTGCCGCCACAGTTGTTGCTTGCGCTGACGATGAGGTTGCAAAGCAAATTCAAGTGCTGTTAACTCGACCAACTTTGCGCGTGTATACGAACCCTGATGTGCTCGGTTGCGAAATAGGTGGCGTGGTAAAAAATGTAATTGCGATTGCTTCAGGCATTGTTGAAGGAATGGGCTTTGGAGATAACTCAAAAGCGACATTGATTACGCGCGGGCTTGCTGAGATGTCACGACTTGGTGTCGTTCTTGGTGCTAATCCAAGCACATTTACTGGTTTGGCCGGCATTGGCGATGTCATCGCGACGTGTGCGTCGGCACAAAGCCGTAATAACGCAGTTGGTGTGCGATTGGGAAGAGGCGAATCAATTGATTCGATTACAGGGTCAATGAAGATGGTCGCTGAAGGCGTCAAGTCTTCACTCTCGGTATCGCAACTCGCGCACCGATACAAAGTTGATATGCCGATCACCCAGCAAGTTGCAGCAGTTTGCGAAGGCACGACAAGTGCGAGCGATGCGATGGTGCAACTGATGTCTCGAGCCAGCAAAGCAGAGTTGGATTAATGCTTACAGTAGGTGTGCGCGGAGCGCAGTGGCAAAGCGAAGTCACGCCGTGGGGTGACGTATTGGTTGATGACAAAGTTCGTTTGCGATGGTTTATCGCCGCAGATGATCGCTGGTATGAGCCAGCTCGTGAAACAACTATTCGTCAGCGACAAGTTTCTGGGGTGCCGGTGATTGAGACTCGGCTAAAAGTTCCGGGTGGCGATGCAGTGCAACGCGTTTATGGTGCTGCAAATTTTGGTGGCGTCGTAGTTGTTGAAATTTATAACGACTCATCGTTGCCGTTTGCTGTGGCGTTTGATCGTGCAGATATTTCAACGATGCGTGAACCGAGCCCAACTGGGGTGCAAGGCATTGACTTGCCAAGTGGCAGTGTCGTGTTTCCGGTGGGGCATCACGCCACATTGCGCGCGGCAATTCGAATTGGTGCGGCTAATAAAATTTCGGGAAAACTTACGGCCAGTGAACTCGATGCGTTGCCAGGTTATGAACAAGTTGAACGCGGGTGGATTGCCGCATTACAAGTTTCTAGCCGTGTTGATCTGCCTGAACTTTCTTGGTCAACATTGCTGACGCAAAAACGTTGCGATATTTTGCTCAGTGAACCGGAAGTATCTGATCGCCAATCTGATGATGTCGAATTTATTTTGGATATTGCCGAGCGCGTTCGGCTCGGTGACAAACCTGACCAGTGGGCGAGCGATGTCGCCATCGCCGCCGAAAGAGTCATCAAGAGTTGCGCTCGAAAAAAAGCTGTGCAATGGGATGAAGATCGTGCGATCTTGGCTGCCGGCATGGTTCTTGACCGCGCCGGCGAGAGCCGTGGGCGCGACGACGTGGCGCGAGTTTGGGCAAATCTGCCTGAGTCTGATGTGTCGCGCGAAATGACTGCGCTTACAAATTCAAGGCGTTGCCCATCATGGATTGAATCGCAACTTGTAGCGCAACGTCGCGACGGCAATATTGATATTTGCCCACGCGGGATTGATGAATCTTGGCTTGGAGTCAACTTTGAATGTCACAAACTGATGGCAACACCGCTTCACACAATTTCGTATGCAGTGCGCTGGCATGGTGAGCGACCTGCATTGTTATGGGATATTGACGGACCAACCGGGGTTCGTGTCGTGGCTAGCGCTATCGACAAAACTTTTTCAAGTACTGATATTCGCGGTGAAACGTTACTCAGTGGATTTGAAAATGTCAGAACGAAATAGGGTGATGATATGAGTTCGGCAAGTGCACAGTTTTCTGTGCCGATCAGATTAACTGAGTGGACATCGTGTGGTGGATGCGCCGCTAAATGGGGTGCATCATTACTGACAGATCTCGTCACCGAACTTGCAAACGGTGCTCAGCCATCACTTGATCCGGCACTATTAGTTGGCTTAGCGCCGTTTGACGATGCTGCGGTTTATCAAGTCAGTGAAGATGTTGCTTTAGTTAGCACAACTGATTTTTTTCCGCCGCTTGTTGACGACCCAGATGATTTTGGTGCGATCTCGGCAGCCAACGCATGTAGCGATGTTTTTGCAATGGGTGGACGAGTTGTGATGGCTGTAAACATCGCTGCTTTCCCCGAGCACTTTCCGCGTGAGGCTATTTCAATTATTTTTGCCGCCGCTGCGCGAGTGGTGGCGCAAGCTGGTGGATCTGTTGCTGGTGGTCACACAATTCGCAACCCAGAGCCGATCTTCGGGCTTGCTGTGCAGGGCGTTGTTGATCCTAAAAAAATATTTCGCAAAGCCGGAGCCAAGGCTGGTGACATCGCACTTCTTTCTAAACCACTCGGCACCGGTTTGACGCTTGCCGCTGGCACCGACTCAGAAAAACTCGTGGCAATTGCTGGCATGCGCCAATTGAATCGCCAAGCCGCTGAGCAGTTGCAACAACTCGGTGCTGCTGTGCATGGCGTTACAGATGTGACCGGATACGGGCTTGCAGGTCACGGCTGGGAGATGGCGCAACGCTCGGGCGTGCAGCTGGTGCTTAACTCATCGGCGTTTCGCGCATACCCAGGTGCACTTGAAGCCGCGCAACGCGGTGTGCGCACCGGTGGCGACCCACGCAATCGAACTTATGTAGACGGTCACTTTTTCGTAGATGATAAAAACTTTGATGATGACGCACACGTTGCATTATGTATGGATCCGCAAACTAGTGGCGGGTTACTTGCCGCCGTAACATCAGAGGCTGCCGAGAAACTTTTGCAAGACAAAATGTGGTGGCAAGTGGGTGAGTTCGCTGCAGTGAGTGCGAGCGTACGGCTGCATTAATTTGAAAAAAATTAAGCCGTGGCCCGATGCGTCGCGTGAACGTGCGTTGCATCAAAATGGTGCGAGAACAATTGTCGGCATTGACGAAGTCGGTAAAGGTAGTTGGGCTGGGCCGCTCGTGATTGGCATTGCAATGTTGAGCGACGATGTGATTTTTGGTGATCAGCCGGCGGTTGCGCTTGGTGGCGTGCGCGACTCGAAACAGCTATTAGAAGCGAAGCGTGAAGCAATGTTTGATGAAGTTTCAGCGAAGTGTCTTAAATGGTCAACAGGTTTAGCAACAGCCGCAGAGTGCGACGAACTCGGCATGGTTGCGGCGCAACGGTTGGCAACTACTCGCGGGTTCGCCGCGCTGGGTTTAAATGTTGACGTAGCAATCGTCGATGGCCGTTGGGACTTTGTTTCACCGCACGCACGCAAAGTTGTTCTTGAAGTGAAAGCCGATGTCAGTTGTGTTTCTGTTTCGGCAGCATCAGTGTTGGCAAAAGTTACACGAGACCGAATGATGCGCGAGTCAGCCAATGATTATCCGCAGTGGCATTTTGAAACGAACAAGGGCTATCCGTGCCCTAAGCACCGCACGGCTCTGCAGGGTTATGGTCCCTGCGCGATTCATCGCAAATCGTGGGCGTTCATGCCCAACTACGTGCCCTGGCTAGCTAATTAAATAGCTAGCTAGCTTGCGTGCCGACTTTGATGTCACGAAACGCAGATTTTGAATCAATGCCTGTGTCTTTTGGTAAACCAAGCACGCGCTCACCGACAATATTGCGCATCACCTCATCTGATCCGCCTGCAATTCGCATGCCAGGTGCACCAAGTAGAAACTGACTCCACGAGTAGGTGCCCCACTCGCCAGTGTCAGCTTGCAGTTTGCTGCCCAAGACAAGGCACAAGAAATCATTCATCCGCTTTTGATTTTCGACCAATGCCATTTTGGCGATCGACATTTCAGGGCCAGGTGTTTGACCAGCACGAATTTTATCCATTGCTCGCTGGTTGTTGTAGCCAGCAACTTTGGTGCGAATGAAAAGATCAGCCATTTTTTCGCGCACGATCGGGTCTTTTGTCAAGCCAAAGTGTTGCACCATCGCTTGAATTCGCGTGAACGCAGAAACTTCACCACCACTTGAAGTGCCAATTGATGCACGCTCGTTCATTAAAGTTGTCAGCGCTACGCCCCAACCATTATTGACCTCGCCGAGACGATAACTATCGGGCACGCGTACTTCGTTGTAAAACACTTCGTTGAAACTTGCGCCACCAGTCATTTGGCGAAGCGGACGAATCTCGACACCAGGTGCGTGCATGTCGACAATGAAACCAGTAAGTCCCTTGTGTTTTGGCAAACCTGGGTCGGTGCGACAAATAATTTCGCCGATGTCGCTGTATTGCGCACCCGATGTCCAAACTTTTTGACCAGTGATAATCCATTCATCACCATCGCGTTCGGCTTTTGTTTGCAGTGATGCAAGATCGCTACCTGCGCCAGGCTCAGAAAATAACTGACACGCGACAATGTCGGCACGCCACATTGCACGAAGAAACTTTTCGCGGGCTTCGTCAGTGGCGTGCGCGAGAATTGTTGGCGCGACCATGCCTAATCCAATTTGAAATATTGATTGATTCGGAACCTTGTATTGCGACTCAGCTTTGTTGTATGCCTTTTCGAATTCGTTGGTTAGACCGGCGCCGCCATATTGAGTTGGTCCGGTTATCCAGCCGAAGCCGGCATCGAATTTTTGTTGACGCCACTTTTTGGCGCGCTCGACTAACTCGTCTTCGGATTGTTTGCTGCGTTCTTCGAACATCGAAACATTGTCAGAGCCTTCGCCCCAGACGAAAGCCTTCTGAGATTCGCGTGATTCGGCGTTGGCGGCAAGAAACTTATGGGCGTCGGCCGTGAATTGGTCAATAGATTGTTTATTAGGTGCATCCATGGCGTATAACCGTAGTTGTGATTTGGCAATTTGATGAAAGCGTAAAAACTCGCAGAAAATTCACGGAAAACCTGCAAAAAACTGATAAAAACGTGCGCCGTGCCTGAGTTTTGACTAGCCTGCCTCGGGTGGGTCAGCCAGTAGATGTCAAGCAAACTGCAGCCGGGGTAGCGGGCCGAATTCGGTTTGAACTAAATCGCACTTTGACTGGGCAAGGTCACGAGAGATTCACGAGTGCCTCGCAAGCGATCGGCCCACGCCCAGCAGCTGAATTGGCGCGAAGGTTGTTTAGCAGTGGTGTAGTAACCGGGGTTCATTTGTTTGCAAACATCGTCACGGTTGACCTTGTGCCAGGTTCACGCGATGGTGATTTAGCGCAGATTGTCACTGATTTGCATCAATATTGGAAGCCGGGCATGAAACCGCCGAGCGTCGAAGAATTGATGGCTAAAGTCGCACCTGCGGTGGTTGAAGCTGTATCTAATGACAGTTCGGCGCCAGAACTCAGCGCCGCCGAAAAATTAATCCCACCACATTTATTGGCCAGAAGCAGAGCCGCACGAAGTAAGGCTCAAGCTAACTAGCCGCACGCAGTAAAGCGCTAGCTAACTAGACAACTAACTAGACGCACGACGTAAAGTGTAAATTAACTGAATGATTAGTTATTTTATATTTGATAAATTTGTGAAGTAATTTTTCACAAGCGCTCATCACTGATGAAAAATAAAGTACCATAAAAGTCTTGACATCAAATAACTTGACATTACAAGAAGTTGCCGAAATTCTCGATGTTCACTACATGACGGTTTATCGTTATGTTCGTGAGGGAATGTTGCCGGCAGACCAGATTAATCGGTCGTGGCAAATTAGTCGTGCTGACTTAAAAGAGTTTCAGGCAAGTCGCTTAAGTTCAAGCAAGAATAAAAAATCCATATCAAAATCTGGCGGTGGTTCGATTAAGAAAGCACGGCATGGTGGTCGTGACGAAACTGTATGGGCTGACCGCGTTCTTGCCCGATTAATTGAAGGTGATGAAGCGGGCGTGGCTAGCGTGATTAATTCGGCGCTTCGTAGTACTCATAATCTGCAAAGTATTTATTTAGACGTATTGATGCCAGCGCTTGCGACTATCGGTGCCAGATGGGAGCAAGGCAAGTTAGATATTTATGTTGAGCACCGTGCAACCGAAATTGTCTCTCGGCTAATTGGCCAATTGAGTTCGAAATTTTCGCGCCGCGGGGTTGACCGAGGAACTGTAATCATCGTGGCGCCTGAGGGTGAACAGCATTCACTTTCAATTGCGTTGACAGCAGATTTGCTTCGTGTTGAAGGTTGGAAGGTTATGAATCTCGGCGCAAATCTTCCTGCAAGCGAACTGGCCAAAGCAGCCAAAAGTGCTCAAAACCTAGTGAGTGTTTGTATTGCAACGACGATGTCTAGCTCTTTGCAAGAAACCGCTAAGTCAATTTTGGCGGTCCGCAGTGTTTCTGGGTCTAAAGTCAAATGCTTTGTTGCTGGATTGGCAATCAAGTCAGAAGACCAGGCTCAAGAACTTGGCGCGGATCTTTGGGTAGCTAGCCCTCGAGAATTGATTGTTGCACTTGATTTAATGGGTCAGAAGGCTAATTAACTGGCTTTAGCCCTCTAGTAGTTACTACGAACAGGTGTTCGCTACAGTGCTGGTATGCAACTAGACACCAAACAGCGCATTACAGAACTTTCAATTAAAGAACTTTTAGTCACACAGCAGTTAAATACAAAGCCTCAAGTCGTAGAGCGTCTGGCAGTGGCCGATGACGTGCGCGAGTTGTTGCCAGATTCTGGTTTAGTGCGTGGGCGAATTGTGCGTTGCAGTGGCGATGCTGGTCTGTCGTTGGCGCTTTCTCTTTGTTCGCTTGCAACTCAGCAAGGGTCGTGGCTTGGCGTCGTTGGCGTTGAGCATCTTGGTTTACTCGCTGCCGTTGAACATGGTGTTGCTTTAGAGCGAACAGTGTTAGTTCATCCGCCCAAGACTTCTCGTGAATGGTCGATCACAGTTGCTGCAGCGATTGAAGGCTTAGATTTGTTGATTGTCGCGGTTCCTGAACGACTATCGGTTAACGATGCAAGGCGAGTACAAACGCGATTGCAATCTCGTCGTGCAGTGATGATCATTGTTGACAATACGGTGCTGTCGCAATCTAGATCTATGAACGGTTCGAATGAGGCGCAACAGTTTCTTGCTGACGTTGTTTTAGATACAAAAACAAAAAGCTGGAGCGGTGTCGACAAAGGTGCCGGATACTTGCAACATCGTGATGTGCGAATACGAGTTAGTGGACGACGAGTTGCACGAGAGCGCAATTATCTAGTTACGCGCTCGTGCTGACTTAGCTGTTCTTATTTAACTGTTCTTATTTAATAGCAACATGCGCACGCCTAAGCGATTAGCGGTTTTGCGATGTCTTGATTGGTCAGCAGTCGTTGCCGCCAAAAATTCGACTACTCCGTGTGCGGTGATTCATGCACAACGAGTCATATCGCGAACGCCCGCAGCAATGCGTTACGGCGTGCAAGTTGGCATGCGTCGTCGTCATGCTCAAGCGTTGTGTCCAGATATAGAAATTGTTGCGCATCAGCCGAGTCGTGATCGCACTGCTTTTGATGCAGTTGTTCGTGTAGTCAATGAACTCGTGCCGCTAATCGAAGTAAGCGAACCCGGGTTAATAGTTTTTGCTGCTCGCGGTCCATCTAGGTATATGGGTGGCGACGGGCCAATGGCTTCAAAAATAGTTGAGGCGCTAAAAACTTCAGTTGCCGATAGTCGTTTGGCAGCTTTGCTTGTTGGTGTTGGTGTTGCTGATAGTCGCTTGGCGGCTCAGATTGCATCTCATGCCAGCGCTATGGCGAGCAGTAGCGCAAATTTATTTGTGCCGTATGTCGTCGAGCCAGATAAAACCAACGAGTGGCTTGCCCCTCAGTCGGTGCGAGTACTCGGCGAATTTGCAAGCATCAATCGCGAAACAATTTCGTTACTTGAACGACTTGGGTTAAACACATTGCATGATGTTTGTGCTCTAAGCGAATCTGTTTTGGCTGGCAGATTCGGCGAGTTGGGTGTTGAGCTACATCGACTTTCTCGGGGTGATGAGCAGTATCCGCTTGCTGTGGTTCCGCATCCGCCAGAACATCTGTGCATCGAAAAGTTTGATGAGCCAGTTAGCGATCAACAAATCATAATTAACAGTGTGCAACGAATGGCAGTTGCGTTTACTGAGTATTACTCGGTTCATGGCAGTGTTTGTGTGCGAATTGTTATCTCGTTTGAGTCAGAGTCGGGCAAGCGTTCTGAGCGACTGTGGTATCGCCCGCAAGGTTTAACAACGAGTGCAATTATTGAAAATGCAAAGTGGCAACTTGAAGCTTGGCTCGCTAGTCAGCTCGCTGGTGATATCTCTGGTGATCCAGAAAGTCATGCTCTAGAAAATTATGCTCTAGAAAATTATGCTCTAGAAAATCACGGCCTGGTTCGTGTGCAGTTAATCGCTGATGAAGTTCGAACTGATACTGCACAACAACTCAGGTTGTGGGGAGGCAGCACACAAACTGACGAAACAGCGACACAAGCAATCGGTCGATTAAGTGAGTTGCTGGGTTCGTCTGCGGTACAAGTTGCTAAGTGGCAAGGTGGTCGCGATGTCTTAGATAGTTATGAACTTGTTTCAGCAACGCATGCTCAGACTATTGGTAGCGCTAGTAGTCACGAACAGATATCAGCACAGAAATGGCGTGGCGCATTACCGAACCCGTCGCCGAGTGTTGTTTATTCAGAGCCAATTCAAGTGCAGATAAATGATCAATTCGGAAAATTGCTCAGCGTTAGCGCACGTCATGAGTTGAGTGCTTCGCCAGTTTCTGTAATTATTGGCTCAACACATTACAAAGTAAATTCTTGGGCAGGGCCTTGGCCGGTTGAAGAGCGCTGGTGGGATTCAGCTCGTAGTCGGCGGTTAGTTCGACTACAACTAGTCTGCGAAAAAATCACAGCAGATAGCGCGTTGCAGATTTTGGCGATGCTGGCAATTCTCGAACATGGTGAGTGGACAGTTGCGGCGATATATAGCTAATAAAATAATGCGATATTGTGCAGTTGATGATTTCTGATGCTGGCGTTGAATTTGTAAAAAAGTTTTGTGAAGACTTAAAGACCCACAAACCGATTGATGATCGAGAACGAGATTCAATCAAGGTTTTTTGCGAACTCGCACCAGCGTTGCTCGCACCGTTTGATGAACACACTGAAACGACACACGTCACCGCTTCGGCAATTGTTGTTGGTGCGCCTGGTGTGGTGTTGCACTTACATAAACGCCTCAACATGTGGCTGCAACCAGGTGGGCATATTGACGCCGGTGAGACAGTTGATCAAGCAGCATTGCGTGAAGCACGAGAAGAAACTGGCTTACAGTTGCGTCACTTTACGAATGAACTAAATAACCTGCCCAGATTTATTCATCTAGACGTTCACCCTGGCCCCCGCGGGCATACACATTTAGATATTAGATATTTATTGGTTGCTGAAAACGAAACATTTGCCCCAGCCGAAGGTGAAAGCAAAGAAGTCAGATGGTTTGCTTGGGATCAAGTTTTAGACACAGCCGAAGATGGCGCAAGAGGTGCGATTCTCGCTGCTAGGCAAATAGTCAAGATATAACAGCAACTATTTGGCGCTAGTTATTTGCTGTAAGCCAGATCGCAAGATTTTTTCCATTGGTCGCCCTTTGGCGATTTCGTCAACTAATTTGTCGAGATAGCGAATTTTGAGCATCAGAGGATCCTCAATTTCTTGAATCTTCACACCGCAAATAGATCCTGTAATCAGTGACGCGTTTGGATTAATTTTGGCGGCATCAAAGAAGTCAATGAAATTACTCTGCTTCTTAATAAGTTGCTGCAACTTCTTCTCATTAAAACCTGTCAACCACCGAATCACTTCATGAAGCTCTTCGACCGTTCGTCCTTTTCGCTGTACCTTGTTCACGTAATGGGGATACACATCAGAAAATGGCATCAAAAATATCTTGTGCATGTCGCTAAGTGTAAAGAAGTCGCTTTATGAGTGGGATGGTTTAAAGCGCTTCGAATTCTGCTTTGCGAGAAGCCATCCAAGAATCCATTTTGCCTGACTTCATAACTTCCATCATCTTGTCCATTGCCGCCATGTGTGGCTCGTCATTTGCCGCAAACATTTCTTTGCCGTGCTGCTGACTTTGGGATGCCAAATCATCAAACGTTTCCGCTGAAAATACTTGTTCGCAAGCACCGCCAAGTTGACTGCATGTCATAGATTTCATATTTTCTGCCTCGTTTCTCAAACAAATAGGTATTTATTCCCATCAGTTTTAGCAAAGACTAACGCTTTAGTATATAGCGAACATATGTTCGCTAGTCTAATTTGGGTGTCTGGCTACGCCGAACTGCATTGTCGTTCAAACTTTTCGTTC
>WLFB01000230.1 GCA_009703975.1 Actinomycetota bacterium
ACCTATGGAGGTGATGCAATTGCGTATCCACCAGCCATTAAATTTCCAAAAACGATTTCAAACAATGTGATCCCGTTTGCAGGCACCTTGGTAGACGACGGCATGTTAGAAACTGATGAAGAGAAAAAACTGCGTAACGAGAGTCGTAAAATTTTACATATTCCAAATTTGCGTGTTTCGGGTACTTGCGTTCGCGTTCCAGTTTTTACGGGTCATTCACTCTCACTAACTCTTGAATTTGATCGTGCGATCACTCCTGCTGAAGCAACAAAAATTCTGTCAAGTGCACCCGGAGTGAGTCTGATGGATGTGCCAACACCTTTAGACGCCGCAGGTAAGAACGCAAGTTTTGTCGGGCGAATCCGCCAAGATCACTCAATTGACGGAAACAAAGGCTTGGTGTTATTTGTTTCTAACGACAATCTTCGTAAAGGTGCTGCGCTTAACGCTTTGCAGATCGCCGAAGTAATCGTTGGTCAGAGAAATTAATTAAGTTGTAATTTAAACTTCGACTGGCAGTCCTTCGTGCCACACATCTCCTGCAGTGATCGCATTTGCTGCACGGCGCAAACGTAGTGAGTCGAGAGGTTTAATCAACCAGCCTTGCGCGCCACTGCGCCGAGCCATATGAACATCGGCAAGACGATCGAGCAACATTAAAACGGGCACATGTGGTGCTCGCCCATCACTGTGATCTAAACGCAGATCCATGGTGACTGCCATCGCGCCCATTGAACCACTCTGTAAATCAAGCACTGCTAAATCTGGAGTGCGTTGCTTTATGGCTTGCGGCACATCGCGGCCGTCGCTACACACGACGAATGAAGTTTCAGGTGTGCCAAGTGCAGAGTGGACTTCGTCGAGAACCCACTGAGCATCGGTGGCAAGCAAAATGTGCACGCGCAAATGTTAGCGTAAACTTCTCAACACACGACTCGGAGAGTGAATTGCACACACAAGTCAGCCAGAAACGAACATACGCCACAGTCGGGTTGCTTGTTTTGATGTCGGTGATGATGTTTGTTTCTGCGGGTTCTGCACGGGCACAAGATGACGCAATAGATCTGGCCCCCGTAGATGTCGTAGAAGTGAACGGATTAATTGATGAAATCGTGGCTCATGACATTGAGCAAGCAATTGATCGTGCCGAAAATTCAAACTCGCAGGCAATTATCTTTCAAGTCAACTCACACGGCAGTGTTGTCTCTACGGCTCGAATGACACAGTTGTTTGAGAAAATTATTAATTCAAAGCTCCCGATCGGTGTCTGGGTAGGGCCAACCACGGCCCGCGCCTACGGAAGTGCTGCACAGTTGTTGGCGGTTGCTGATGTTTCGGCGATGGCCGACGGCACACGAATTGGCAAAACAGGAAAGTTACTTTCAACCAGTGCCGGCAAAATTAGTTTTGGTGATGCATCTTCACAGTTAATTACTTCTACATTGAATTCTCAACAGGCAAAAAAACTTGGCGCGTTAAAACTTACGACAGCCGATGATGGCGTGCCCGTGTTGCGAAATATGTTGCTCGCTCTTGATGGGTTGACAATCAAAGGCAAAACATTGCATACGGTCGTCGACGTAAAAGACGAAAATGGGCAACTAGTACGCGATGCGGCGACTACAAGATTCTTCAAGCTCGGGTTAGTTGAGCGCTTGCTGCACACTTCGGCAAGTCCACCAGTGACATATTTATTGTTTATCATCGGCCTCGCACTACTGATATTTGAGTTTTTTACCGCTGGCATCGGCATCGCCGGCGTTGTTGGTGCAATTTGTGTTGTGCTTGGCAGTCACGGGTTAGCGACATTGCCACTGCGCGGAGCAAGTCTGGTACTGATGTTGATTGCAATGTTTGCTCTAGCGATTGACGTGCAAGTTGGGATTCCGCGATTCTTTACAGGACTAGGTCTCGCACTATTTACGATTTCAAGCGTCACGCTATTTCGCCCAAGCGACGGCGGCGATGTTCGACTTTCTTGGCTGACACTTGCTTCTGGTGTTGCGGCAATTTCTTTGGCTTTTGTTGTCGGCATGCCGTCAATGGTGCGCACAAGATTTGCCACGCCAACGATTGGTCGTGAGTGGATGATCGGAAGTATCGGCGTTGCAGTCGGAGAAATTAATCCACTTGGAATTGTGCGGATTCACGATGCCAACTGGCGCGCACGCACTAATCGCTCGACACCAATTAATGACGGTCAAGAATTAAAAGTTGCCGCAATTGACGGAGTGACTCTAGAAGTTGAACCGCTCGAAGGTGCCGCACGTGACTATCGAGAGATGCGCAAACCAAAATAAATTTTTGCGCTAGCTAATTAACTAGCTAACTAACTAATCGTGCGCCACCAACTCGCAAATCATCCAAGCGTTTGGTGATTCCACGACTATCTAAAGCTTCAAGCAAGGGCACTGCGTGCTTGCGTGTGATCCCAAGATGTTCGCGAAATTGCGAGACAGTAAAACCATTTGGGCTCTGATTTAAAATTTCAATTACATTTAGTCGCGCAGTTTCAATTGCGGTGATGTGAAACACCGTGCCATCAACATCTACTAAAAGTCCGCGATGTACAAGTTGTCTTACGATATTGCGGTCAAGGTTTTTGGTATCTGGCGGCGTCACTCCGGCATGGGCGAATAGTCCTGCGTACGGGTGATCAGAAATTGAATTGGCACCTTTGATCCGAGCGCGCCCCATCTCGATTACGACTTCTGGCAAAGTTGCAATCACTGCTTGTTCATGAGTTTTAAGTCGAGAGACTTCAATGCCATCAGGATTTTTTGATAACTGCAGCGCCAAGTCTTTTCGTAATGTGTCGTAAAGCTCTGGAGTGGTCAGCCATTCGCCAACTACTGCGGGCAGTCGTTGGGCAGTGAGTAGCTCAAAGTCATTGACGGTTATCCAACCATGTTCTGCAATCAACCGCTCAAGTGACCGATCAGGTTTGGCGCGTGAGACACGAAGTATCGGGTGAATGTCAAGCACTTCTCCGCCACCGATTGTTTCTTGACGCCCAGATTCGCGAAGAATATAACGATCACCCGGCTTAAGCGCAAGCGACGAATCAATCGCAATTCGCACACAACCTTGCTCATCGGCGTTCAACTCACGCACACCGATCAGACGAATCTTGGCAGAGAATTCGCCAGCGCCGATGTAAACCGAATAACTACCGCGACGAGTTACTCGGTGTTTGAGACTCGGAACTATTCGCAACGATGCATCAAACATTGCGGTTGGTTTCCATTGTTTTACATTTA